>DATLLN010000210.1:0-12590 GCA_035537835.1 Gaiellales bacterium | reverse complement strand
CAGCCCGCGGATCACCTCGACCAGGGGCATCAGCGGCACGGGGTTGAAGAAGTGCATGCCCACCACCGCCGCCGGCCGCGACGTGCTGGCCGCCAGCCGGGTGATCGGGATGGAGCTGGTGTTCGACGCCAGGATGGCGCCCTCGTCGGCGACGTCGTCCAGCTGCTTGAAGATCCTCAGCTTGAGATCGACGTCCTCGGTCGCGGCCTCGATCAGCAGGTCAGCGTCCTCGGCATGCGAATGCGTGCGGATCCGCGTCACGGCGGCGTCCGCGTCCTCCTGCGCCAGCCGCTCCTTGGACACCAGCTTCGTCAGCGACTCCTGGATCGTCACGGTCGCCCGCTCCAGCTGGCCAGGAGCAACGTCGACCAGCAACACGTCGTATCCCGCCACGGCGGCGACCTGGGCGATGCCCGAGCCCATCTGGCCCGCGCCGACGATCGTGATCGTGCGGATCTCGGTCATCCGGGCAGCACCTCGAGCACCATCGCGTCGCCCTGGGCCGCGCCGGAGCAGATGGCGGCCACGCCGATGCCGCCGCCCCGCCGCCGCAGCTGGGCGACCAGCGTCCCCAGCAGCCGGCCGCCGGACGCGCCGATCGGATGCCCGTAGGCGACCGCGCCGCCCTGCGGGTTGACCCGGTCGGGGTCGACGCCGAGCAACTCGATGGTGTTCAGCACGACCGAGCAGAACGCCTCGTTGACCTCGTAGATGTCGACGTCCGCCGGCGTCATGCCGACGCGCTCGAGCGCCTGGCGGGCGGCGGCTGCGGGCGTGCGCACCAGGTACGGCCAGTCGTCGCCGACGTGGCCCTCGGAGATCACCTTCGCCAGCGGCTGCAGGCCGCGGTCGGCGGCCCAGTCCTCGGACGCCAGCACCAGCACCGCCGCTCCGTCGTTGACGCCCGGCGCGTTGCCGGCCGTGGTGGCGCCGTCCTTCGTGAACACCGGCTTCAGCGAGGCCAGCCGCTCGGCCGACGTGTCCCGCCGCGGCCCCTCGTCCGTGTCGACAACGACGTCGCCCTTGCGGCCCTCGATCGTCACCGGCACGATCTCGTCGGCCAGGCTGCCGTCGTCGATCGCGGCAACCGCGCGCTGGTGCGAGCGCAGCGCCCAGGCATCCTGATCCTCGCGCGAGCATGCGATCTCTGCGGAGACAATGGAGTTCTCCTCGGCCATGATCCGGTGCGTGAACGTGCTGGTCAGGCCGTCGTATGTCATGTGGTCGATCAGCTCACCGTTGCCCATCTTGTATCCGAAGCGGCCCTTGGTGAGCAGGTACGGCGCGTTCGACATGCTCTCCATGCCGCCGGCGAGCACGACGTCGTGAACGCCGGCGCGGATCTGCAGGTCGCCGTAGGCAACCGCCCGCAGCCCGGACGCGCAGACCTTGTTGATCGTGTCGGAGCCGACGGTGCGCGGCGCGCCGACCGCGGCGGAGACCTGCCGCGAGGGAATCATCCCGACGCCCGCCTGCAACACCTCCCCCATCACCACATAGCCGATGTCGTCTGCCGAGACACCGGCACGCTCGAGCGCCCCGCGGCCGGCGACGGCGCCGAGCTCGGGTGCGGGGAGGGACGACAGGGCGCCGCCGAGGCGGCCAAACGGGGTCCGGGCGGCCCCGAGGATCACGGTGGTGGACATGCAGCTCCTCGTTTGCAACTTGACGAAGCGACCGGCATCCAGCATAGTGCTGGGACGATGTGCACGATGCCGCACTGGTGGTGGACGAGCGAGCGAGGTACGGCCCGCTAGCTGCGCCGCGGCATCCGCCCCTCGCCCAGGCCTTTCGCCTTACCAGGCGGGGGGCTTTTTTGTTGCCTTGATGAGCACCCAGCGAACACTCACAACCCTTCCCGCCGACATGACGACGCCGGTCGGCGCCTACCTGCAGCTGCGCGAGGCGCTGGGCCCGCCGGCGTTCCTGCTGGAGTCCGTCGAGCGCGGTGAGCAGGTCGGCCGCTACTCGTTCCTCGGCGCCGGAGCTCCGATCACGTCCAGCCTGGAGGAGGCGGTCGAGTTCTCGCGTTCGCAGCCAGGCCCACGGCCCGGTGAGCCGCCGTTCGCGGGCGGCGCCGTCGGCTACCTCAGCTACGACTGGGTGACGCGGCTCGAGCCGGTGCCGCTGCCGCCCGCCCACGAGGACGACGCCGGCATCCCGGAGATGCAGTTCATGCTCGCCTCGTGCGTGGTCGCGTTCGACCATGTCCGGCGGACGATGTCGGTGATCGGGCCCGCCGACGAGGCGGAGCGCGTGCTGGCGGCGCTGGCGGCGCCGATCGCACCCAGGCCGGACGAGCCGCGCGAGGCCGGCGACCGCGTGGAGGAGACAAGCCGCGAGCGCTACATGGAGGCGGTGGCCGAGGCAAAGGAGCACATCGCGGCGGGCGATGCCTTCCAGATCCTGATGTCGCAGCGCGTCCGCCGCAGCACCGAGGTGTCGCCCTTCGCCATTTACCGGGCGCTGCGGGCCGTCAACCCGTCGCCCTACATGTTCCTGCTCGACCTGGGCGGCCATCAGCTGGTCGGGTCGTCGCCAGAGACCCATGTGCGCCTCGACCTGGACGGCACCTGCGAGCTGCGGCCGATCGCCGGCACCCGCCCACGCGGCGCCGACCGCGAGCAGGACGACCGGCTGGCCGAGGAGCTGATGGCGTCCCCCAAGGAGCGCGCCGAGCACGTGATGCTGGTCGAC
Organism: Gaiellales bacterium; assembly: GCA_035537835.1. Classification (GTDB taxonomy): domain Bacteria; phylum Actinomycetota; class Thermoleophilia; order Gaiellales; family JAICJC01; genus DATLLN01. Next base: position 9,893 of record DATLLN010000210.1, on the reverse strand, counting down.
CTCGGGCGGAACGACCTGTCACGGGTGTGCGAGCCGGGCTCCGTGTGCGTCGAGCGCTACATGGAGGTCGAGCGCTACTCCCACGTGATGCACATCGTGTCGCGGGTCTTCGGGCAGATCCGCCCCGACCGCGACGCCGCCGCCCTGCTGCGCGCGACCTTCCCCGCCGGGACGATGTCCGGCGCGCCCAAGGTGCGGGCGATGCAGATCATCGGCAAGCTTGAGGGACGCCGCCGCGGTGCCTACGCGGGCGCGGTCGGCTACCTGGGCTTCGGCGGGGACATGGACACATGCATCGCGATCCGCACCATTGTCATGCGCGACGGGACGGCGTATCTGCAGGCGGGCGCCGGGATCGTGGCAGACTCCGACCCTGCGGCGGAGCACGACGAGTGCACCAACAAGATGGCGGCGCTGCAGACGGCGATCGACCAGGCGGAGACGGGGATCTACGGGCCGTGAGAGTGCTTGTGATCGATAACTACGACTCGTTCACCTACAACCTGGTGGACTACATCGCGTCCGCCGGCGCGGAGGTGCGGGTCGAGCGCAACGACGCGATCTCCCCCGACGAGGCCGAGGGCTGGTCGCCGACCCACGTGGTCGTCTCGCCCGGTCCGGGCACCCCGGCCGAGGCCGGCGTGTCGGAGGCCGTGATCGAGCGACTGGCCGGCCATGTACCGGTGCTCGGCGTCTGCCTCGGCCACCAGGTGATCGTCGACATGTTCGGCGGCGAGGTCGGGCGGGCCAGCCGGCTGATGCACGGCAAGTCCGACATGGTCACGCACGATGGCTCGCCGCTGTACGACGGCATCCCCACCCCGTTCGAGGCCGGCCGCTACCACTCGCTGGCGGCGCTCGAGGTGCCCGCCGCGCTGGAGATCACCGCACGCACGACCGACGGCGAGGTGATGGGCGTGCGCCACCGCGAGCGGTCGGTGCACGGCGTGCAGTTCCACCCGGAGTCGGTGCTGACGCCCGAGGGCCGGCGGCTGATCGAGAACTTCCTGGCGATGCGGGGCGGCGCGTGATCACCGAGGCGATCAAGACGCTGGTCGACGGCCGCGACCTGACGTCGGAGGCGGCGCACGCCGCGATGATGCAGGTGATGGCGGGCGAGGCCGGCCCCGCCCAGATCTCCGCCTTCGCCGTGGCGCTGCGCATGAAGGGCGAGACGCCGGACGAGGTCGCCGGCTGTGCGCGGGCCATGCGCGCGCACGCCACGCCGGCGACGCCGTCGCGCGAGGGTCTGGTCGACACCTGCGGGACAGGCGGCGACGGCTCCGACACCTTCAACATCTCGACGTCGGCGGCGCTGGTGGCCGCCGCAGCCGGCGTGCCCATCGCCAAGCACGGCAACCGGGCGATGTCCTCGCGGTGCGGCTCGGCCGACGTGCTGGAGGCGCTGGGCGTGCGCATCGACCTGCCGCCGGCGGACATCGCCGACTGCATCGACGAGGTCGGCTTCGGATTCATGTTCGCCCAGGCCCACCACCCGGCGATGCGCCACGTCGCCCCCGTGCGGCGGGAACTCGGCATCCGCACCGTCTTCAACCTGCTCGTCCCGCTGACCAATCCGGCGGGCGCCCGGCGTCAGGTGATGGGCGTCTACGACGCGGCGCTGGTGGCGCCGATCGCCCAGGTGCTGGTGCGGCTGGGAGCCGACCACGCACTGGTCGTGCACGGCGCCGGCGGCCTGGACGAGCTGACGCCGGTCGGCGAGAACCTGGTCGCCGAGGTGCGCGACGGCGAGGTGCGCGAGTACACGGTCGATCCGCGAGACCTCTCGACCGGCGCGGTGCCCGCGTCGCCGGACGACCTGCGGGTGGGCGGCGACCCGGCGCAGAACGCGTCGATCATCCGCACGGTGTTCGACGGCGAGCGCGGGCCGCGCAGGGATGCGGTCGTGCTGAACGCCGGCGCCGCCCTGCTGGTCGCGGGGTCGGTGCCCGACCTGGAGGCGGGGATCGACCGCGCGGTCGAGGCGATCGACAGCGGCGCCGCGACGGCCACCCTCGACCGGCTGGTCGAGTTCACCCAGCGGCGAGCACCGGCGGCGGCGCCGTGAGCGGGTACCTGACCAGGCTCTCCGGTGACATCCGCCGGGATGCGCCCGACCAGCCCCGCGGGTTCGCGGACGCCCTGGCCGCCGGCCCGTCGGTCGCCGTGATCGCAGAGGTCAAGCGGGCGTCGCCGTCGCAGGGCGCGATCCGGGCCGATGCCGACGTCGTCGAGACCGCCGTGCGCTACGAGGACGGCGGCGCGGCCTGCGTCTCGGTGCTGTGCGCCGAGCGTGACTTCGGCGGCTCGCCCGACGACCTGTCGGCCGCCCGCGGTGCGATCTCGATCCCGGCGCTGGCGAAGGACTTCACCGTGTTTCCCGAACAGGTGGCGCGCCAGCGGATCGCCGGCGCCGACGCCGTGCTGGTGATCCTCGGCATGGTCAGCGACGACGAGGCGAAGCGGCTGTCCGAGACGGCCCGTCTGCTGGGCATGGACGTGCTGGTCGAGGCCAACGACGCCGCCCAGGTCGAGCGCGCGGTCGCCCTGGGGTCGCGGATGATCGGCGTCAACGCCCGCAATCTGGAGACGCTGGAGGTCGACCGCGACGCCCAACTGGAGCTGCTGGCGAGCCTGCCCGAGGGCTCGCTGCGAATCGCCGAGTCCGGCGTCGCCTCGCGCGCCGACGTCGAGGCCGCGCGGGACGCCGGCGCCCACGCCGTGCTGGTCGGAACGTCGCTGATGCGCTCGCCCGAGCTGCTCGGCGAGCTGGTGGGGGTGCCGCGATGACGCTGGTCAAGATCTGCGGGCTGAGCCGCGAGCAGGACGTCGACCAGGCCGTGGAGGCCGGCGCCGATCTGGTCGGCTTCGTGTGCGTCGTCGACAGCCCGCGCGGCATCACCCTGGATCGCGCGGCGGAGCTGGCGCGGCGCGTGCCGGACGGCGTGCGGACGGTGGCGGTGTTCGCCGGGCCCGAGCCGGACGGTCCCACCGACGCCTTCGACCTGGTGCAGGTCTACGGGCCGTCGGCGCGGACGAGCGGCGTCATCCTCGGCTTCCGCGGCGCGCCGCCGGATGAGTTGCCGAAAGGCGTGCCGGTGCTGCTCGACCTGGAGCGCGAATCGCGCCCTGGCCCCGACACGCTGCGCGGCCACTGGGCCCGCGCGGCCGCGGTGCGGGCGCCCGTGCTGCTGGCCGGGTCGCTCGACCCAGGTAACGTCGCGGAGGCGGTCGCCGCCGCGCACCCCTGGGGAGTGGACACGGCGCGCGGGGTCGAGGCGTCGCCGGGCGTCAAGGATCACGCGTTGGTCACCCGGTTTGTCAGCAACGCGAAGGAGGCGGCATGACGGCTCCCCAGATGCCCGACGCACGGGGCCGCTTCGGCGAGTTCGGTGGCCGGTTCGTGCCGGAGACGGTGATGGGCGCCCTGGACGAGCTGGTCGCCGGCTGGGAGGAGGCAAAGGCCGATCCCGCCTACCTGGCCGACGTCGAGAGCTTCGGCCGCGACTTCGTCGGCCGGCCGACGCCGCTCTACCTGGCCGAGCGCGTGATGGAGCTGGCGCCGGGCGTGCGGATCTGGCTGAAGCGCGAGGATCTCAACCACACCGGCGCCCACAAGATCAACAACGCGGTCGGCCAGGCGCTGCTCGCCCGGCGGCTGGGCAAGCGCCGGATCATCGCCGAGACCGGCGCCGGCCAGCACGGCGTCGCCACGGCCACGGTGTGCGCCCGGTTCGGCCTCGAGTGCCATGTCTACATGGGTGAGGAGGACATCCGCCGTCAGCGCCCCAACGTCGTGCGGATGCGAATGCTGGGCGCCGAGGTGATCCCGGTCAGCGCCGGCGCAGGGACCCTGAAGGACGCGATGAACGAGGCGATCCGCGACTGGATCACCAACGTCGAGACCACGCACTACCTGATCGGCTCGGCCGCGGGCCCGCATCCCTACCCGGCGCTCGTCCGCGACCTGCAGAGCGTGATCGGCCGCGAGGCACGGGAGCAGATCCTCGACCGGGAGGGCCGCCTGCCCGACCTGGTCGTGGCCTGCGTCGGCGGCGGGTCGAACGCGATCGGGCTGTTCTACCCGTTCGTCGGCGACGAGGACGTGCGGCTGCTGGGCGCCGAGGCCGGTGGTGACGAGCACGGGACGGCGGCCACGCTCAGCGAGGGCCGGGTCTCGGTGCTGCACGGCTCGCGCAGCTACGTGCTGGCGGACGCCGACGGCCAGGTGCTGGAGACCCACTCGATCTCGGCGGGTCTTGACTACCCGGGTGTTGGGCCGGAGCACTCCTACCTGAAGGACATCGGCCGCGCCGAGTACGCACCGGTGACCGACGCCCAGGCCCTCGAGGCCTTCCACCTGCTGTGCCACCGCGAGGGGATCATCCCGGCGCTGGAGTCGTCGCATGCGCTGTGGCTGGCGCTCGATCGGGCGGAGGCGGGCGAGATCGTCCTGGTCGGCCTGTCCGGCCGCGGCGACAAGGACGTCGACACGGTCGACGAGATCGAGGGCGGCGGGTGAAGCTCGCGACCCCAGCGGTGTCAATCTACCTGATGGCCGGCGACGACACCGCCGAGCTGGCGGAGGCCGCCGTCCGCGGCGGCGCCACCGCGTTCGAGATCGGCATCCCCTACTCCGACCCGCTGGCCGACGGACCGACGGTGCAGCGCGCGGGACAGCGCGCGCTCGCCGCGGGAATGACGACGCGACGCGCGCTCGAGGTGCTGCGCGAGGTGCGCTCAAGCGTGGACGTGCCGCTGGTGCCGATGACGTATGCCGCGCCGGTGATGGCCTACGGCGAGCAGGCGTTCTGCGCCGCCGCGGCCGCGGCGGGGGCCGACGGCGTGATCGTGCCGGACATCCCGCCCGACGAGTCGGGGCCGCTGCTCGAGCACTGCCGGTCGGCCGGCCTCGACCTGATCCCGCTGCTGGCGCCGACCAGCCTCGATGCGCGGATCGAGCTGGCCTGCCGCAACGCCGGCGGGTTCATCTACCTGGTCTCGGTGGCCGGGGTGACCGGCGCCCGCGACGCCCTGTCCGGCCGGGTGGCCGCGCTGATCGAGCGGGTGAGGCCCCACACCGATCTGCCGCTGCTGATCGGGTTCGGCATCTCCTCGCCCGCCTCCGCCCAGGCCGCGATGGCCGCGGGCGCGGACGGCGTGATCATCGGCTCGCGCGCCCTCGAGGTGTCCGAAGCGGGTGGCGCGCCGGCGCTCGAGGAGTTCGTCCGCGAGATCGCCGGCGCGCTCGCCAGCGCTCCTACCGCGCCTTGAGCAGGTCGCGGATCTCCGTCAGCAGCTGCTGATCGACGGTCGGAGCCGGCTCCGCCTCGGGCTCCTGCCCGGCAGCACGCCGCGCGGCCAGTACGTTCATCGGCTTGACCACGAAGAAGAAGATCGCGGCCGCCACCGTCACGAACGCGATCAGTGCGTTGAGAAAATCGCCGTACCGGAACACGCTGCCGTTGATCGTGAACGTTAGGCTGCTGAAGTCCGGCTTTCCGAAGATGGCCGCGATGATCGGCGTGATGATGTCGGCGACGAAGGCCTGAACGACCAGGCCGAACGCCGCACCGATGACCACGGCGACGGCCAGATCGACCACGTTCCCCCGCAGCAGAAACGCCTTGAACTCGGCCAGCATGCTGCTCCTCCCGGTCGGTGTAGCGCGCCGAGCAAACATAGCCTCAATCGCAACCCGGTAGGCTTTCCGCCGTGCGCATCCTGCTCGTCGAGGACGACCAGCCGCTGGTCCGGATCATCACGAAATCGCTCGATCAGAGCGGCTTCGACGTGGACGTCGCGACGGACGGCGAAGATGGCCTGCACAAGGCGCGCTCCGGCGGCTACGACTCGGTCGTGCTCGACCTGCAGCTGCCCAAGATGTCCGGGGTCGAGGTGTGCAAGACGCTCCGCGACGAGCGCAACGACGTCCCGATCCTGATGCTGACCGCACGCAGCGGCGTCTCCGACCGGATTGCCGGGCTCGACGCGGGCGCCGACGACTACCTGCCCAAGCCGTTCTCGCTGGGCGAGCTCGCGGCGCGCCTGCGCGCCCTCGGCCGGCGCGGACGCTCCGACGAGCCGGAGGTGCTGGAGGCCGAGGGCCTCGTCCTCGACACCGGCGCGCGCGAGGTGCGAGTCGGCGAGACGCCGGTCGAGCTGACCGGCACGGAGTTCGCACTGCTCGAGTACCTGATGCGCAACGCCGGACAGGTGCTGTCGCGCGACCAGCTGCGCGAGGAGGTCTGGGGCGCCGGGTTCGAGCCGGCGTCGAACGTCGTCGACATCTACGTGCACTACGTGCGCCGCAAGCTGAAGGCCGCCGGCCTGGAGAAGGATCCCATCCGCACCGTTCGCGGGCTCGGGTATGCGTTCCGCCGCCCGGACTGAGAACCCGCTGTTCACCCGTGCGCGGGTGCGGCTGACCATCTGGTACGTGGCGGTGCTGGCGGGCGTGCTCGTGGTGCTCGGGTCGTCGCTGTACGTGCTCGTCCGCGAGCAGACGTGGTCGCGCATCGACAGCGGGCTGAAACTGACGGCCGCTCGCGCCGAGTCCGACCTGCTGACCGACGACATGACCGACATCAACCGCCTGAACCAGGTGCCGTACTACGTGAAGGTCATCCAGGGCGTAACGTTCACGCGCACACCGGACGAGATCCGGGCGAACCTGCCGGTGATGGACTCGCTGACCGCGGTGCAGACCGGGGGACAGGACATCCGCACCGAGGGTGACGGTGACGACGCACGCCGCGTCTACTCCGAGGCGGTTGTTCGGGACGGCCACATCTTTGGTTACGTCCAGGTGGCGCGGTCGACCAAGCCGGAGAGCGACGCCCTGTCGAACCTGCTGGGCGCGCTGTTCGTCGGCGGCTTGGCGGGTCTGGTGCTGGCGGCGATCGGGGGCTGGTTCCTGGCGGGCAAGTCGCTGGCGCCGGTGCAGGAGGCGTTCGAGCACCAGCGCGCATTCGTCGCCGACGCGTCGCACGAGCTGCGCACGCCGCTGGCGGTGATCCGGGCAAACGCCGAGTATCTCCAGGCCGACCAGCCGGACAACACGGAGCTGCACGAGATCGTTCGCGAGTCCGACCGGCTGGCCAACCTCGTCGACTCGCTGCTCGCGCTGGCGCGCGGCGACAAGGACGCGGGCGCCGACCAGCGGATCGTGTTCGACATCGGCAAGGAGGTCGACGCCGCCGTCGGCACCATGGAGCCGCTGGCCGGGGAACGGGGCATCGAGCTGACCGTGTCGACGATCCCGCTCTTCGTGCGGGGCGACCCGGACGCGATCCGCCAGCTGATCGTCATCCTGCTGGACAACGCGCTTCGCTACACCGGTGAGGACGGGCGGGTGCACGTCCAGACCGCGGCCGACGGCAACAACGCGCTGATCACCGTGCACGACACCGGCATCGGCATCCGCGAGGAGTCGCTCCCGCACGTCTTCGAGCGGTTCTACCGAGCCGACGATGCGCGCAACCGCGAGTCGGGCGGCTCCGGCCTCGGCCTGGCGATCGCCCGGGAGCTGGTCAGCCAGCACGGCGGCAAGATCGACGTCGAGAGCGCCAAGGGCGTCGGCACCACGTTCATCGTGCGGCTGCCGCTCGCCAAGGCCGCTCTCGACCGCGTCGAGCGCTAGCGTTCGGTCGCGGATGCCGCGGCTCGTCTCGCACCTCGACACCCGTTCCGATGCCTATCTCGACAACGCAGCCCACATGGGCGAGCTCGTCGGTTGGTTGCGCGAGCGGTTGGCCCGCGCCGAGGCGGGCGGCGGCCCCGAGTCGGTGGAGCGGCACCGCAAACGTGGCAAGCTGCTCGCCCGCGAGCGGATCGAGCGGCTGATCGACCACGGCGCGGCGTTCCTCGAGCTCTCCGCGCTGGCCGCCGACGGCCTCTACGACGGCGACGCGCCGGGCGCGGGGATGGTCACCGGGATCGGCCCGGTGCACGGCCGGCCCTGCATGGTGGTTGCCAACGACGCCACCGTGAAGGGCGGCACGTACTACCCTATGACCGTCAAGAAGCACCTCCGCGCGCAGGAGATCGCCGCGGCGGACGGCCTGCCGTGCATCTACCTGGTCGACTCCGGCGGCGCATACCTGCCGCTGCAGGCGGAGGTCTTCCCCGACCGCGACCACTTCGGCCGGATCTTCTACAACCAGGCCCGCATGTCCGCCGCCGGCATCCCGCAGATCGCAGCCGTGATGGGCTCGTGCACGGCCGGCGGCGCGTACGTGCCGGCGATGTCCGACGAGACCGTGATCGTCAAGGGCACCGGCACGATCTTCCTCGGCGGCCCGCCGCTGGTGAAGGCGGCGACCGGTGAGGACGTCACGCCCGAGGAGCTGGGCGGCGCCGACGTGCACGCGCGACAGTCCGGCGTCGCCGATCACTATGCGCTGGACGACGACCACGCCCTGCGGATCGTCCGCGAGGTGGTCGCCAACCTGAACCCGCCGAGCGATCTGGCGTGGGATGTCGTCGAGGCGGCGGCGCCGGCGTCCAGCCCGGCCGAGCTGTACGGCGTCGTGCCCATGCATCCGCGCCATGCCTACGACGTGCGGGAGGTGATCGCCCGGATCGTCGACGGGTCACGGCTGCACGAGTTCAAGGCGCTGTACGGCGACACGCTGGTGTGCGGGTTCGCGCACATCCACGGGCATCCGGTCGGCATCCTCGCCAACAACGGCATCCTCTTCTCGGAGTCGGCACTGAAGGGTGCGCACTTCGTGCAGCTGGCCGCCGCCCGCGGCATCCCGTTGGTGTTCCTCCAGAACATCACCGGGTTCATGGTCGGGCGCGAGTACGAGGCGGGCGGGATCGCGAAGGATGGCGCCAAGCTGGTGACCGCGGTCGCCTGCGCGGAGGTGCCCAAGCTGACCGTGGTGATCGGCGGCTCCTACGGCGCGGGCAACTACGCGATGTGCGGCCGCGCCTACTCGCCGCGCGGGCTGTGGATGTGGCCGAACGCGCGGATCTCGGTGATGGGCGGCCGCCAGGCGGCGCGCGTGCTCTCGACCGTGCGCGGCGAGATGACCGACGAGGAGCGCGAGGTGTTCGAACGCCCGATCGTCGAGGCATACGACCGCGAGGGCAGCCCCTACTACTCCACCGCGCGGCTGTGGGACGACGGGGTGATCGATCCGCTGGACACGCGTAAGGTGCTGGCGTTGTCACTCGAGGCAGCACGTCGGCGACCGCGCTCGCACACGTCCTACGGGGTGTTCCGGATGTGAGCGCGGTCCTGACGACACGCGAGGGTGCGGTTGCGACCGTCACCCTGAACACACCGGATGTCCGCAACGCCCTTGGCCCGGAGCTGATCGCCGGCGTGACCGCCGCGTTCGCTGATCTGGCGACGGACGACGCGTGCCGCGTCGTCGTCATGACGGGCGCCGGCACCGCCTTCTGCGCGGGTGCCGACCTCGCCTGGATGCGCGCCAGCCGGGAGCTGACCGAGGCCGAGAACATCGCCGACGCCGGCCGCGCCCAGGCCATGCTGGAGGCCGTGGACGGCTGCCCAAAGGCCGTCGTCGCACGAGTCAACGGGCACGCGATGGGCGGTGGTGCAGGGCTCGTGGCGTGCGCCGACGTCGCCGTCGCGGCCGAGGACGCGCGGTTCGCGTTCAGTGAGGCACGGCTCGGCCTGATCCCGGCGATGATCTCGCCCTACGTCCTGCGTGCGCTCGGACCCGGGCCGACGCGGGCCCTGTTCACGACGGCCCGGGTGTTCGACGCGACCGAGGCGCTGCGGCTGGGGCTCGTCCACGAGGTCGTGGCGGCCGAGGGGCTGGACGCGGCCACCGCCGGCTGGGTCGACCAACTGCTGGCGGCCGGTCCGGAGGCGATCGCCGAGTGCAAGCGCCTGGTGCGCGACGCCTCCGCCCGGC
>DATLLN010000209.1:0-2868 GCA_035537835.1 Gaiellales bacterium | reverse complement strand
CGACACGGCCGTCGACAAGCAGCTCGGCGACGGGTCGCCGCTAGCGGGCAAGGCCGCCGTGGCGAACGCCAAGATGGCGTACCAGCAGTTCCTCGAGATCACGGCGAGCGACCGGTGGAAGGCGCTCGGGGCCTCCGGTGCGCGGGTGCAGCGGCCGCTCTGGGCGTCCACCGGCACCAAGAACCCGGCGTACTCGGACGTGCTCTACGTCGAGACGCTGATCGGGCCCCAGTGCGTGAACACGATGCCCGACCAGACGATCGACGCGTTCATGGATCACGGCACCGTTGCCCGCACGGTCGACGCCGACCTGGACGAGGCGCGGCAGGCGCTGGCTGACGTCGCGGCGGCCGGGGTGTCGCTGGACGACGTCACCCGCCAGCTCGAGATCGACGGCGTCAAGGCGTTCTCCGAGTCGTTCGACTCGCTGCTCGGGACGATCGAGGAGCGGGTGGGGTCTGTGGGGGAGCGCGGCGCTGCCTAAGCCCAACGCCGAGAACCCGCTGCGCACCGGGCTGCGCGTGGGTGGGGCGACCGAGCCCGCGTTGTTCACCATCTTCGGGGCGACCGGCGACCTCTCACAGCGCAAGCTGCTGCCAGCGATCTACAACCTGGCGCAGCGCGGCCTGCTACCGGCGCAGTTCGCGCTGGTCGGCTACTCGCGCACCCAGATGGACGACGCCTCGTTCCGCCGGTTTGCGCGGGCGGCGATCGAGGCCCACTCTCGGACGCCGGTCGACGACCGCTTCTGGCCGGCGTTCGCCCAGATGATCCACTACCAGCCGGGCGGGTTCGACGACGACAAGCACTTCCACGACCTCGCCTCGCGGCTGACGGCCCTCGACAAGGACATGGGCGGCGGATCGCACCATGTGTTCTACCTGTCGACGCCGTCCAGCTTCTTCCCGGTGATCGTGCGCCGGATGGGCAACGCCAAGCTCAACCGTGGCCCGGCCGGCGTGCGGATCGTGATCGAGAAGCCGTTCGGCCACGACCTGCAGTCGGCGCGCGAGCTGGCGGGCACCGTGCACCGCTGGTTCAAGGAGTCGCAGGTCTACCGGATCGACCACTACCTGGGCAAGGAGACGGTGCAGAACATCTACGCCCTGCGGTTCGCGAACACCATCTTCGAGCCGATCTGGAGCAACGGCTACGTCGACCACGTGCAGCTGACGGTCGCAGAGTCGCTGGGCGTCGAGCACCGGGCCGCCTTCTACGAGGAGACGGGGGTCGTGCGGGACATCGTCCAGAACCACCTGCTCCAGGTGCTGTCACTGGTGGCAATGGAACCGCCGGCGGCCTTCGAGGCGGAGGCGGTGCGCGACGAGAAGGCGAAGCTGCTGCGCGCCGTCCGGCCGATGGCGTTCGAGGACTCGGTGCGCGGCCAGTACGGCCCCGGGTACGTGGCCGGCGACGCCGTGGACGGCTACCGGACGGAGCCCAACGTGCCCGCCGACAGCGCGACGCCGTCGTACATCGCGGCCAAGCTCGAGATCGACAACTGGCGGTGGGCGGGGACGCCGTTCTACATCCGCACCGGCAAGCGGCTCGCCAAGCGGGTCACCGAGGTGGCGGTGCAGTTCAGGCGCCCGCCCCACCTGCCGTTCTCCCGCGAGGCATCGGAGCACCTGGAGGCGAACTCGCTGGTGCTGCGGATCCAGCCGGACGAGGGCATCTCGCTGCGCTTCGGCGCCAAGGCGCCGTCACCGACGCTCTCGATCCGCAGCGTCAACATGGACTTCCTCTACGGCTCGTCATTCCTGACCGACGTGCCGGAGGCGTACGAGACGCTGATCCTCGATGCGATCAAGGGCGACGGCACCCTGTTCACCCGGCAGGACAGCGTCGAGCGATCGTGGGAGATCTGCGATCCGCTGCTCGAGCAATGGCGCATCGGCCAGCCGCAGATCTACCCGTCGGGCTCATGGGGGCCGGACGGCGCGGACGAGCTGCTGGCCCGCGACGGCCGGCGCTGGCGGCGGCCGTGACCGGCGAGGGCCGGATCGAGCTGGCGGATGTGGAGCGTGCGCTCGCCCGGCTGCGCGATCCCGGACAGGCCACCGTCCGGGCGACGACGCTCAACCTCGTCATCTGGTGTCCGGACGGCGACTGTCTCGACCGCGCCGGCGTCGTGCTCGAGGGCATCGGCGGCAGCCGGCCGCTGCGCGCGATCATGCTGATCCCCGGCAAGGGGCGGCCGACGGCGCAGGTCGCGAGCAACTGCTGGGACGGCGGCGGCCGCGAGATCTGCAGCGAGCAGGTGACGATCGAGGGCGCCGAGGTGGCGCTGCCCAGCGCCGTCGCGTACCTGCTCGTCCCCGATCTGCCCGTGTTCGCGTGGTGGCAGGGGCCGATCCCGGACGGCGACTCGGTGTTCGCGTCGCTGGCCGGGATGGCGAACCGCCTGATCGTGGACAGTGACATCGCCGGCATCGATGCGGTCGAGCGGGTCAGCCTGCACTCCGGCGGCCTGGTCGACCTGGCGTGGGCGCGCACCGCCGCGTGGCGCGAGGCCGTCGCCGCGCTGTTCGACGCACCGCAGCAGCGCAAGGCGCTGGGACGGCTGATCGCCGTCGAGGTGCTGGGCCCGCGCAACGAGGCCCGGCTGCTGGCCGGCTGGCTGCGATCGCGGCTCGACCGCCAGGTGGGGCTCGACGGCAAGCCGGCGAAGCGGCTGCGACGCGTCGAGCTGGTGTGCGGGGACGAGACGTTCTTCGTCGAGCGCGAGTCGCGGGCGGGCTACGGGGTCGCCGGCGGATCGTCCCTCGCCGATCACCCGGTGGCGCTGCCGCTGCGCGACACCGCGGCGGTGCTGGCCGCCGAGCTCGACCGTCTGGGGGGCGACGAGGTCTTCGAGCAGGCGCTGCT
>DATLLN010000208.1:0-6016 GCA_035537835.1 Gaiellales bacterium | reverse complement strand
GGCTGGTGCTGGCCGAGACGCTCGAGGTCAACCGGCCGGCGTGCGCACCGCAGCTCGACCGCGTGGCTGACGCGCTGGGTGAGCCGGCCGGGGGCGAGCCCGACGGGAGCCGGGCGATCCGTGCCGTGCGACGGCTGCTCGCCGCGTGCAGGCTGCCGACGATGCGCGGCGCCGGCGTGGGTGAGGAGCGGCTCGACCGGCTGGTCGAGCTGTCGCTGGCCGACTACTGCCTGACCGTCAACCCGCGCGAGTGGACGGAGGCCGACGTCCGCCGCGCCTACGCCGATGCGCTCGCCCTGGAGGTCCGTTCATGCGGTACGTGATCTGCGATGTGTTCGCCGAGCGGCCGCTGGAGGGCAATCCGCTGGCCGTGTTCACCTCGGGCGAGGAGGTGCCGCCGGAGCTGATGCAGCCGCTGGCGCGCGAGCTGAACCTGTCCGAGACGGTCTTCGTGCTGCCTCCCGAGGCCGGCGGCGACGCCCGGATCCGGATCTACACGCCGAGCAGCGAACTGCGGTTCGCGGGCCACCCGGTGCTGGGCACCGCCGTCCTGCTCGGCCAGGAGCGCGGGCTGGAGCGCGTGCGGCTGGAGACTGGCGCCGGGATCGTGCCGATCGAGCTGCGGCCGGGCGGGGGCACGATGCAGCAGCCGCTGCCCACGGCCGAGCCGTTCGTCCATGCCGGCGCGTTGCAGGAGGCGCTGGGGTTCTCCTCGGCGCTGCCGGTGGACATCTACGACAACGGCCTCGCGCAGATCTACGCCGCGCTTCCCGACCAGGCCGCCGTCGCCTCATACCAGCCGGACATGGGATCGATCGCCCGGTTCATCCACGAGTACGACCTGATCGGCACCAACGTCAGCGTCTTCGCCGGATCGGGCACCAGCTTCAAGACGCGGATGTTCGCGCCGGCCGAGGGCATCCCCGAGGATCCGGCGACCGGCTCGGCGGCGGGGCCGCTGGCGTGGCACGCGGTGCGGCACGGCCTGGCCGCGTCCGGGGACGAATTGACCATCTCGCAGGGCGCCGAGATCGGGCGGCCGAGCACGCTGCTCGCCCGGGCGGTCGGCGACCGCGACACGGTGGAACTGATCGAGGTCGGCGGGTCGGCTTCGATCGTCGCAGAAGGCCGGTTCTCGCTCTAGATGACGGCCGCGGCCGGATCCCTACTTGTAGCGGTAGGTGATCCGGCCGCGGTTCAGGTCATAAGGTGAGAGCTCGATCTTGATGCGGTCTCCCGGAAAGATGCGGATCCGGTACCGGCGCATCTTGCCGGAGGTGTATCCGATCGTCTCGTGGCCGTTGTCCAGCGTGATCCGGAACATACCGTTCCGGAGCGCTTCGGTGACCTCGCCCTCGAGCTCGATCTTTTCCTCTTTTTCGGCGATCGCGAACTCCCTTCCTAACCGATCGGCGTCACATTGATCGCCTCGGGGCCTTTCTGGCCCTCGCGGGCCTCATATTCGACCTTGGCTCCTTCGACGAGCGTCTTGAAGCCGGTGCCGGCAATGCCCGTGTGGTGGACGAACAGGTCCTTCGAACCCTCATCGGGGGCGATGAAGCCATAGCCCTTGGTCTCGTTGAACCACTTCACTGTTCCGGTTGCCATCTGGAGAAACACCTCCCTTCACTTGTACGAACGTGCTGGGGAAGTGCAGGAGTGCGCAAACCAAACAGTCGTTCCGTGTACGCGCGGAGCATAGCGGAGATTCGGTCGGTCACAATTCCACCTGAATTTCGCCGTCCTGCTCCCGCACCGGGAAGGTCTGCAGGGAGCTGAGGGCGGGGCCGACCAGCGCCTCGCCGGTGCGCAGATCGAAGATCGCACCGTGGCAGTAGCACTCGAGCTCGCGGTCGGTGAGGATCCCCTCGGCGAGCGGGCACTCCTCGTGCGTGCAGTAGCCCTCGAATGCGAACAGGCCGGCCTCGGTACGGGCGACCACCACCGGCTCACCGCGATCGTCGAACTCCTTCATCTCGCCCATCACCAGCTCGTCGGCGGGAAACGCCGGCGTCCACGCGGGCATCAGTCCCACCTCACATGGAGGGCGGTCGGGGCGCGGAACTCCCAGCCCCGCAGCTCGACCTGGTGGTCGGGGTCGAGCCGCAGGCCGGGCAGCCGGTCGAGCAGCAGCTCCAGCGGCAGGCGCACCTCGTGCCGCGCCAGCGGCGCGCCGGCGCAGTGGTGCGCGCCGAGGCCGAAGCCGGCGTGCGCGCCGCGGCGGTGGACGTCGAACTCGCCGGCGCGCTCCCAGTGGCGGTCGTCGCGGTTGGCCGAGGACAGCACCGCCGCCAGCGTTGCCCCGCGCCGCAGGGTGACGGCGCCCACCTCGGCGTCCTCGGTCACCTGCCGCGTCTGCGTCCCGACCGGCGAGTGCCAGCGAAGCGCCTCCTCGACTGCACCGCGCACCAGCGCTCGGTCGTCGCGTACCGCCGCCAGCGCGTCGGGATGGCTGAGCAGCGCCCACAGGGTGATCCCCAGCGCGTGACCGGGCTCCTGCATGCCGCCGAGCAGGATCAGCTTCAGATTTGCCAGCACCTCGGCCCGGGTCAGACGGCCGCCCGGCGGCTGCTCGTGCAGCATCTGCGAGAGCACGCTGCCATCGGGCTCGGCCTCCAGCCGGTCGAGGATCGGGCCGACCACCTCGTCCACCTCGGCGCTGGCGGCGTCGCCCAGCCGCTGCTTCTCCGGGTCGTCCTCGAAGTTCGAGCCGCCGGCCGCCAGGTCGCCGAACCATCGTCGCAGCGTTTCCGCGTCCAGGTCGCCGAGCCCCATCACGCGGCCCAGGGCGAGCACCGAGACCGGCTCGCAGTACTCGCTCATCAGCTCCGCATGGCCGCGCCCCGCGAACGCCGCCAGATACCGCTCGGCGAGGGGCAGGATGATGTCCGGCGCCGTCGCCTCGACGGCCCGCGGCCGCATCGACGGGTCGATCGTCGCCCGGATCCGCCGCTGGGCATCGCCGTCCAGCGTCAGCACGTTGACGCCCAGCGTGCGCGCCAGCGGTGACGAGTCGACCTCGGCGGTGAACAGCTCGGGATGGGTCGCGATGTGCTGGACGTCGTCCCAGCGCGTGACCAGCCACAGCCCGACCGACGGCACGTACGCCACGGGATCCTCGGCCCGCAGGCGCTCGTAGATCGGGTACGGGTCGCGCTCCAGATCCTCGACGGTGATCGACTCCGCGAAGGCGGCCATCACAGGTGATGCGTGTACTCGCGCCACTCCCAGTCGGTCACGTACCGGTGGGAGCGCTCGAGCTCGAAGTTCTTGATCTCGAGGAAGGTGCTGACGAGCTCCTCGCCCATCGCCTCCTTGATCAGGTCGTCGGCGTCGAGTGCCTGCAGCGCGGCCTCGAACGAGCGCGGCAGCGGCGTCATCTTCTCGGCCTCGGGTAGCTCGTAGATCAGGCCGGCCACCGGCGCCGGAGGGCGCAGCTTGCGCTTGATGCCGTCCAGGCCGGCGAACAGCGCGGCGGCGGTCGCCAGGTAGGGGTTCGCGGCGCCGTCGCCCAGCCGGAGCTCGACCCGGGTGGCCTTGCCCCGTTCGCGCGGCACCCGGGCCAGGCACAGCCGGTTGTCATGGCCCCAGGAGACCAGCGTCGGAACCAGGGCTTCCTCGTGGATCCGCCGGTAGGCATTGGTCGTCGGGTTGAAGAACGCCATCATGGCCGGGGCATGGTCGAGCAGGCCGGCGATGAAGTGCATCGCCACCTGGGACAACCCGTCCTTGCCGCGGCCGACCAGCGCGTTGTTGCCGCGCTCGTCGGCCAGCGACAGGTGCAGGTGGAAGCCCGAGCCCTCGTCGTCGTTCCACGGCTTGCCGATGAACGTGGCCAGCAGCCCGTGGCGGGCGGACATCTCCTTGACCGCGTCCTTGAACCGGAAGGCGCGGTCGGCGGCGTCCAGCGCGGGGGAGTGGCGGAGGTTGATCTCGTACTGGGCGCGGCCGAACTCGTGGTTGGCGGCGAACGCGCCCAGCCCCAGGTCGGCACACGCGTGGAGCATCTCGCGCAGCACGCCCTGTGGATCGGCCACGTTGCCCACGGTGTACACGTGGCTGTCGTTGTCGACGTACCTCCGGTAGCCGTTCGGCGCGTTCTCGTCGGGCACCGCCAGATAGAACTCGAGCTCCGGGCCCATGACCGGCGTCAGGCCCAGGTCGAGCGCCTCGAACGCAGCCACGGCGCGCCGCAGCGCACCTCGTGAGTCGACGCCGTAGGGCGTCCCGTCCATCCGCTCCAGGTCGGCCAGGCACCACGCCACCGTCGGGTCCCAGGGGATGCGGACGAGCGTGTCCCGGTCGGGCCGCGCGGCGATGTCCTGGAACCCGTGCTCCGGGCCGGCCACCACGTTGTGGCGCAGGTCGACGGTCATGATCGCCTCGCAGTGCGCCGCGCCGTCCTCCACCAGCTGCTCGAAGTACGAGGCCGGGAACTCCTTGCCCCGGGCGATGCCGTGCAGATCCGGGTAGCTGAGTCGGACGGTGTTCACGCCCTGCGTGATCAGGTCGGACAGCGTGGTCATCGAGTGCGGCCTCCGGGGTGGGGTGTCGGGAATCGTCTCACGCCGGGCGGGCGCGGACTGGCATCGCCTTGTAGGCGTTCGTGAAGTTGGATTCCATGCGCCGGGCCGGGCCGGTGGGCTCGATCGACTCGACGCGCGGCAGCAGCTCCTCGAACATCACCCGCGTCTCCAGCTTTGCCAGGTGGGCGCCCAGGCAGAAGTGCGGGCCGCCGCGGCCGAACGTCAGATGGTTGTTCGGCTTGCGGGTGATGTCGAAGGTGTACGGATCGGCGAACTGGCGCTCGTCGAAGTTGCCGGAGATCAGCCAGGTGACGACCTTGTCGCCCTCCGAGATGCGCACTCCGCCCAGCTCCGTGTCGCAGGTCGCGGTGCGCCGGAAGTGCAGCACGGGCGACGCCCAGCGCATGATCTCGTCGACGGCCGTGCCCATCACCGCCGGGTCGTCCCGCAGCTGCGACATGGCCTCCGGGTGCTCCATCAGGGCGAGCATGCCGTGAGCGATCGACTGGCGCGTGGTCTCGTTGCCGGCGACCACCAGCAGCAGGAACATGGTGTCGAACTCGCGCTCCGTCAGCCGCCTGCCGTCCTCGTCCTCCCAGGTGACGAGCTTCGAGACGAGGTCGTCGCGCGGCTCCTCGCGGCGCTCGGCGGCGATCGCGTGCCCGTACCGGAAGACCTCCATCGCCGCCGGGCTGCGGAACGGATACAGGCGGTACTTGGCGCTCTCCGGGCTGGCCGGGTGCAGCCCTCCCAGCTCGGGGTCGGTGTTGCCGATCATCTTGTCGCCCCAGTCGATCAGCTGACCGTCGTCCGAGATCGGCACGCCGAGGATCCGGCACAGCACCTGGATCGGCAGCTGCTTGGCCACCTCCTCGACGAAGTCGAACTCGCCCTTGGGCAGTGCGTCGTCCAGGATCTGCTGCGTCAGCTGGCGGAGCAGGTCCTCGTACGCCGCCACCGCCCGTGGCGTGAAGCCCTTGTTGACGATCGCACGCAGGCTGGAGTGCTCTGGCGGATCGGTGTCCAGCATCGACTTGCGGGCCTCGATCTGGTCGGGGTCGAGATCCTCGAGCGCGGTGGCGCCGGTCTCCGACGAGAACGTCCTCCAGTCCTTGAGCACGGTCACGATGTCGTCGTAGCGGGTGATGCACCAGAACCCCTTGCCGTGCTCCCAGTCGTACCAGTGCACGGGCGACTCGTTCCGCAGCAGCTCGAACGTCTCGTGGGGGACGCGCTCGGCGAACGCGTCGTTGTCGAGGTAGACGTCGTCCAGGGTGCGCGTGCTCATGACGTGGTGTCCTCCAGGATCTGGAGCGTCTTCAGGTCGGAGTAGAAGTCGAGTGCGTAGTCGCCGCCCTCGCGGCCGATGCCGCTGATGCCGACACCGCCGAAGGGCGCCGTCAGGTCGCGCACCAGGAAGGTGTTGACCCACACAGTGCCGGCGCGGACGGCTCGCCCGACCCGCTCGGCCCGCTCCTGCGTGCCGGTGT
>DATLLN010000207.1:0-2805 GCA_035537835.1 Gaiellales bacterium | reverse complement strand
ACGATTACCTCGGGATGCGCACCGTCTCCTCCCGCCTGCTCAACCTGCTGGCGCGCCGCTGTGCCCTGGCGATCGCGGTGTCGGAGAGCGTCGCGCAGGACGCCCGGCGGTGTCTGCCGGCGCGGCTGCCGCTGGTGGTCGTGCACAACCCGGTGGACTGCGATCGCTACCGTCCCGAGGGACCGGTTCTCGATCTCGATTCGTTGTCGGGTCTGCCGCCGGCGCCGGTGGGTACCGTGCGCATCGGCCTGCCCGCGACCTTCGCGCGGTGGAAAGGTCACGACACGTTTCTCGAGGCCATCGCACTCCTCGCCGCGGAGAACGTCCGGGCGTATGTGATCGGCGCCCCGGTCTACCGGACCCGTGGCAGCCAGTGGTCGCAGGCCGAGCTCAGTCGCATGGTGGCGGATCTGGGGCTCCAGGCGCGCGTCGGTTTCAGCGGGCTGGTCGACGACATGCCGGCCGCTTACCGCGCGCTCGACATCGTCGTGCACGCGAGCACCAGGCCGGAGCCGTTCGGCCTGGTGATAGTCGAAGCGATGGCCTCAGGGCGCGCCGTCGTGGTGGCGCCGACCGGCGGCGCCGCGGAACTGTTCGTGGACGGAGAGCATGCGCTCGCGGCCGAGTCCGGCAATGCCGCGGCGCTGGCGGCGGCGCTGCGACGGTTGATTGCGGATCCAGCGGGGCGTGTGGAGCTGGGCCGCCGGGCGCGGGCTCACGTGCTCGAGTCGTTCGGGCGCGAGCGGTTCGCGGCCGACCTGCGCCTGGCGCTGTCCCGCATCCAGCCGACCGGCAAAGCCGCCGGGGTCGCGCGATGAACGTCCTCCACGTGCACAGCGGGAACATGTTCGGGGGCGTCGAGCGGATGCTCCAGACGCTGGCGCCGGCGACCGCCGGTACGGCGCCGCTGCGTTCGAGCTTCGCGTTGTGCTTCGAAGGCCCGGTCGCCGGTGCGCTTCGGGCCGCGGCCGGCGAGGTCCATCCTCTCGGGGTCGTGCGCGTCCGCCGGATCGACGAGATATCGCGCGCCCGCCGCGCCCTGAAGGGCCTCCTGGCATCGCAGCCGTGGAGCGCGGCCTTCGTTCATTCGGCGTGGTCGCAGGCGATCTTCGGTCCGACGATCCTGAAGAGTGGAACCCCGCTGGTGCGATGGCTGCACGCGCCGGAGCCTGGTCCGCGCTGGCTCGAGGGCTGGGCCGCGCGATCACAGCCCTCGCTGGTGTTGTGCAACAGCCGCTACACCTGCCGCGCGGCGGGCACGCGGATGGGTGGCGGACCGATCGCGGTGCAGTATCCGCCTGCCGGACTCCACCGGCCGGCGCCGGGTGCCCGAGGGGCCGTCCGTTCCGAGCTCGGCACACCATACGATGCGACCGCGATCGTCATCGCCGCGCGCATGGAACGCTGGAAGGGCCACGACCTCCTGCTCGAGAGCCTGGCCACGTTGCCGGAAAACGGCTGGGAAGCCTGGATCGTTGGCGGACCGCAGCGGCCGGCGGAGCAGGCGTACTACGATTCGCTGGTCACGCGTGCGGGTGAGCTCGGGCTCGCCTCGCGCGTCCGGTTTCTCGGTCAACGCGACGACGTCCCGCGGCTGCTCGAAGGTGCGGACCTCTACTGTCAGCCCAATCGATCAGCCGAGCCGTTCGGTCTCAGTTTCGTCGAGGCGCTCGGCGCCGGGCTGCCGGTCATCACCGCCGACCTCGGCGCAGCCCCGGAGATCGTGGACGACAGCTGCGGAATTCTGGTCGAGGCCGGATCGGTCCGGGCATTGACCGCCGCGCTGAAACGTCTCATCAAAGATGGCGGTGAGCGCGGAAAGATGAGTGACGGCGCCCGGCGGCGGGCTCGCGAGTTCTGCGACCTGCCGAGATCCCTCGACCGGCTGGCCGCCGAGCTCGCTCGAACTCTCACCACCACACCGGCACTGACATGACGACGATCCTGTTCTGCGTGGCAGCCTTCGTGCTCTGCCTGATGGCGGCGAACCGCTCGCTGCGGTACGGGCTGCTGGCGGTGATGGCGGTCGGCTACAGCTACGGCATCCTGCGCGCGAACTTCCCCGACACCTGGACCTACCTCACGTTCGACGCCGGGGTGTTGGGGCTGTTCATCGGACAGCTCTGGCGCCCGCTCACCCTCGAGCAGCGGCGCCAGGCTCACGACCTCCGGCTCTGGCTGGTCGTCCTCATCGCCTGGCCCGCCCTTCTCTTCTTCCTGTTCTCGACCGATGCGCCGCTCGTGGAGCTCGTCGGCCTGCGCGCGAATGTCTTCCTGCTGCCGTTCCTGCTTCTTGGCAGCCGTCTGTCGGAAGAAGACATCTCCTGGCTCGCACTGGGGCTGGCGGCGTTGAACGTGGCGGCGGTCGGCGTCGGCGTGATGGAGTACCTCGTCGGGATCGAGCGGTTCTACCCGGTGAACGAGGTGACGGACATCATCTACCGGAGCAAGGACCTGGTGGGATGGACCGCGCACCGGATCCCGGCCACCTTCTCGAGCGCGCATGCTTTTGCCGGCACGCTCGTCATGACGCTGCCTTTCCTGATCGGCAGCTGGGTCCAGACGACGCACAAGGTCCGCTGGCACCGGAACCTGCTCGGCATGGCCATCATGGCCAGCCTGCTCGGCGTCTTCATGGCGGCCGCGCGTACGCACATGATCACCGCCTCGCTGCTGGTCGCGATCGTCACCTTCTCCGGCAGGCTTCGCGGAGATCAGTGGGTGCGGTGGGTCATCGCGGTGGGGCTCGTGGGCTACGTAGTCTCCGGCGAGGAACGGCTCCAGAGGTTCACGACGCTGCAGGAC
>DATLLN010000206.1:0-5259 GCA_035537835.1 Gaiellales bacterium | reverse complement strand
CACCACGATGGCGCTCACCCCGACCACCCGCGCGAGGAGGCATTCTTCGGGAAGACCGTCGACTTCGTCCTGCGGAAGGCGCCGTGCCGTGTCCTGGTCACGCACTTCCCGGCGGGAGTCGCCGCGGAGGACGAGGTCCGTGACCTGGCAACCCAAGCCTGACCCGTCACGCGTCTGGCTCCCCCGCGAGCGCGCCGTCGTCCCCCGCCTGCTGGCCGTCGGCGCAACGTCGGCCGCCGCGGCCGAGGGTGCGGCGGTCGCGGTGGCGCTGGCCGTCTACATGATGACCGGCTCGACGGCCTGGGTGTCGGGTGCGCTGCTGGCGACGCTTGGCTTTTCGGCGCTGATCTCGCCGATCGCCGGGGTGATGGCCGACCGGCACGACCGGCGGCGGCTGATGATCGCGGTGGCCGTCGTCGAGGTGCCGGTGTTCGTGCTGGCCGCGATCGCGAGCCACGCCTGGCAGATCATCGGCCTGGTCGCCGTCGGCGCGGCCGTGCAGCGCCTGTTCGACGCCGCACTGGGGGCGTCGATCCCGGCCCTGGTACCCGATGACGCGCTGCCGCGCGCAACGTCGTCCTTCGCCGCCGCGCAGCAGACGGCGATGCTGCTGTCGCCGGCGGCCGTCGGCGCGATCATCGCCACGGGCGGCCACCGCTGGGCGTTCGGTGCGGTCGCCGCCCTGTACGCGGTGACGATCGCTGTCGTCGCCGGCCTGCCGGCGGCGGTGCACCCGGCCGGGGCACACCACGGGCTGGCGGGCGAGCTGCGCGAGGGGCTAGTCGCGCTGGTCGGCGACCGGGTGGTGCTGTGGACGACCGTGGCGATGACCGTCCTGCTCGTCTTCTCGGCCTTCACGCTGGTCGCCGGCGTCGCGCTGGCCGAGCAGGAATTCGACGCCGGCGGCACGGCGTACGGCTTCATGGTCAGCTGCTGGGGCGGCGGCATGATCGTCGGCTCCCTGGCGGCCGGGCGGCTGGCCGAGCGCCGCGGCGCGCTGGGCGTGTTCGCGACGGGGATGGGCATCGCCGGATTCGCGCTCGGCCTGGTGTCGATCGCCCCGACGCTGGCCGTTGCGCTGGGCATGCTCGCCGTGGGCGGCGCGGGCAACGGCCTGATGTCCGCGTCCGGCCAGCTGCTGTTCCAGCGGCGGGTGCCGAACGCCGTGCTGGGCCGGGTGCTGGGCGCGGCCTCGGCGCTGTGGCGGGTCGCCTATGCGGCGTCGTTCCTGCTGGGCGGCCTTGTGATCGCCGTGGCCGGCGTGCGCGGGGTGTTCGCGTTGGCCGGCGCCGGGACGCTTGTCGCGCTGCTGCCGCTGCTGCTCCTGCTGGTCAGCCGCCGCGGGCCAGGACGGGCAGGATCACCGGCGCCTGGCGATTGAACTCGAGCGCGCCCGCGCGCTCCGCGGCCGAGCGCACCGCGCCCTCCTCGGCGACGTGCGTGAGGATGACGATGTGGACGCCGTCCGGTGCCGGATGCTGGACGACCTGGGCGACGGACACGCCGCGGTCGGCCAGGCAGGTGGCGACCTGGGCCAGGACGCCCGGGGTGTCGTCGACGCAGAACCGCAGGTAGCAGGCGCTACGCAGCCGCTCGGCGCCGAACCGGCCGAGCTCGCGGTAGTAGCCGTCGTGCTCGAGGAACCCGGTGCCGCTCGTCCCGATCACCGCCAGCAGATCGCCGATCACGGCCGTGGCCGTCTCCGCGCCGCCCGCGCCCGGCCCCTCGAGGATCACCTCGCGGATCGAGTCGCCCTGCAGCAGCACGGCGTTGAACGCTCCCTCGA
Organism: Gaiellales bacterium; assembly: GCA_035537835.1. Taxonomy (GTDB): domain Bacteria; phylum Actinomycetota; class Thermoleophilia; order Gaiellales; family JAICJC01; genus DATLLN01. The sequence continues at coordinate 3,473 of DATLLN010000206.1, read as the reverse complement.
CGGTCGCCAGTGGGTGATCCGGCCCGAGCAGGCAGGGGTGGACGCGTGCGCAGATCTCGGAGCCCACCCGGCGGGTCGAGGCGATCAGCTTGACGGCGTAGCCGAGGTCGCCGGCGTGCTGGACGTCGGCGAGGTCGAGGCGGTCGATGCCGACGTGGTCGACCTCCTCGATCCGGACGCGCGTGTGGAAGGCGACCGAGGCCAGCAGCGCGATCTTCGCCGCGGCGTCGCCTCCGGTGACATCCTCGGTCGGATCGGCCTCGGCGTAGCCCAGCTCCTGTGCCTCCGCCAGGGCCTCGGCGTAGGGTGCGCCGCCCTGCACCATCCGCGTCAGGATGAAGTTGGTGGTGCCGTTGACGATGCCGTCGATGCCGTGGACGTTGGTCACGATCATCGACTCGCGCAGCACCTTGATCACCGGGATGGCGGCGCAGACGCTGGCCTCGAACCGCAGCTGGACACGGTTGCGCTCGGCCTCGGTGAACAGCTCCTCGCCGTGGCGGGAGAGCAGCTGCTTGTTCGCCGAGACGACCGACTTGCCGGCGGCGAGCAGCTCGAGCACGTAGCGGCGGGTCGGGTCGACGCCGCCCATCACCTCGCAGACGACGCTGACGGCCGGGTCGTCGCGGAGCGCGGCGAAGTCGGTGGTCAGCAGCCCGGCCGGCGCGCCCGGGTGGCGGGAGGGATCGCGGACGAGGGCCGCGCCGACGCGGACGGCGCTGCCGGTGACCCGCTCGATCTCCTGCTCGCTCTCCGACAGCAGCCGGTGCACGGCCGAGCCGACGGTGCCGTAGCCGAGCAGGCCGACGGTGGTCGATGCGGGCGGAGACATGGGGGGACGATACGGCAGAGCGCCCGGCAATGACGTCGCAACCGGGCCCCTGACCCGGTACGCTTCTGCGCCATGAAACTGCTGATCGTCGGCTGCGGCCGGGTGGGCTCGAGGATCGCCGCACAGATGGCCGAGGACGGCCACGAGGTGACGGTCGTTGACGAGGACCCGGAGGCCCTCCAGCGGCTGGCCGACGACTGGCCGGGCACGTTCGTCGTCGGCCACGGCCTCGACATCGACGTGCTGGTCGAGGCGCGGATCGGCGAAGCCGATGCGGCGGTGATCTCGACCGACGGTGACAACACCAACATCGTGATCGCCCAGATCGCGAAGAACCGGTTTGGCTGTCCGTGTGTCGTCTGCCGCGTGCTCGACCCGGCCCGCGCGGCGTTCTACCTGACCCAGGGCCTGCAGACGGTATGCCCGACGTCGGGGGCGATCGACGTCATGACCCAGGCGATCTGCGCCACCCCGGGGAGGGTGTGACCGCATGTACGTGCTGATCGCCGGCGGCGGCAAGGTCGGCTCGAATCTGGCCGTGGCGCTGTTGCAAGTCGGCCACGAGGTCACGCTGGTCGACAACGACCGCGAGCGGTACTCGCTGCTCGAGGAGAAGTTCGAGCACGTCATCCGGTTCGGCGACGCCACCGAGCTGTTCGTGCTGGAGCGGGCCGGCGTCGAGCGCGCCGACCTGGTGATCGCTGTCACCGGTGACGACGAGGACAACATCATCGTCTGTCAGGTGGCCAAGGAGAAGTACGGCGTGCCGAAGGTGATCGCGCGCGTCAACGACCCGCGCAACCAGCCGCACTTCGACATGGTCGGGATCACGATGACCGTGTCGGCGACGGCGACGATCCTGGCGCTGATCGAGCACGAGCTGCCGCAGCACGAGCTGGTGACGCTGATCGACCTGCGCCGCGAGAACCTGGAGATCGTCGAGTTCGCGATCGGCGACGGCTCGCCGGTGGCCGGCCGGCTGGTGCGCGACCTCAGCCTGCCCGACCGGTCGCGCCTGATCTCCGTCAGCCGCGGCGGACGCTCCGAGATCGCGGTCGGCGACACCCGGCTGGAGCCCGGCGACCTGGTGATGGCCATCCTCGAGCCCGGCGTCGAGGACGACCTCAAGCGGATGCTGATGCCCGCCTAGGGTGGGCCCGTCGCGATGCCTGGACTGATCGAGCGCTATCGCGACCGGCTCCCGGTGACGGACGCCACGCCCGTGGTCGAGCTGGGGGAGGGCTCGACCCCGCTGCTGGCCGCACCCCGGATCTCCGAGATGACCGGCTGCCGTGTGCTGCTCAAGTACGAGGGGCTCAACCCGACAGGGTCGTTCAAGGACCGGGGGATGACCGTCGCCGTCTCCAAGGCGCTCGAGGAGGGCGCCACGGTAGCCGTCTGCGCCTCCACCGGCAACACGTCCGCCTCCGCGGCCGCCTACTGCGGACGGGCGGGGATCCGGCTGGCGGTGGTGCTGCCGGAGGGCGCGATCGCCCGCGGCAAGCTGGCGCAGGCGCAGATCTGCGGCGCCCGGGTGATCGCCGTGCAGGGGTCGTTCGACAACGCGCTGAGGCTCGTCCGCCAGCTGGTCGAGCGGCATCCGATCGCGCTGCTCAACTCGATCAACCCGTATCGCCTGGAGGGCCAGAAGACCGCGGCGTTCGAGGTGCTCGAGACGCTCGACGGCCCGCCGGACTGGCTCGCGCTTCCCGTCGGCAACGGCGGCAACATCTCTGCCTACTGGAAGGGGTTCACCGAGATGGGCGTGGCGCCGCGGATGCTGGCCGGGCAGGCGGCCGGGGCGGCGCCGCTGATCGCCCGCGCGCCGGTGCCGTCGCCGCAGACGGTGGCGACTGCGATCCGGATCGGCAACCCTGCCCGGCTGGGACAGGCGCTGGCGGCGGTCGACGAGAGCGGCGGCGCCATCCGGGCGATGGACGACGAGGACATCCTGGCGGCCTACCGGCTGCTCGCCCAGGAGGAGGGCGTGTTCTGCGAGCCGGCGTCAGCGGCCTCGGTGGCGGCGCTGCTGGCGGCCCACGCCGACGGCACGGTGGAGGCCGGGTCGCGCGTGGTCTGCGTGCTCACCGGCCACGGGCTGAAGGACCCCGATACCGCCGGCCAGGAGGGCGCCGAGATCCTCCGCTGCCCTCCCGACGTCGACGAGCTGGAGCGGGTGGCGCTGGAACCGGCGCATGCCTGACCGGCTGGTGGTCACCGCGCCGGCGTCGTCTGCCAACCTCGGCCCGGGATTCGACTGCATGGCGATCGCGCTCGACCTCCGAAACCGGGTCGAGCTGCGCCGACAGGGCGACGCGCAGGTGGTGGTCGAGAGCGAGGGGGAGGGCGCCGGCGAGGCGCCGGGCGGCCCCGACAATCTGTTCGTGCGGGCGTTCGAGGCAGCCGGAGCCGATTCGCGCGGGCTGACGGTGCGGATGACCAACCGGATCCCGTTCGCCCGCGGCCTGGGCTCGAGCGCGGCGACGATCGCCGCCGGGCTGGTGGCCGGCCGGGCATGGGCGGGCGCCGGGGAGGACGACCTGCTGTCGCTGGCCACGGCGCTCGAGGGGCATCCCGACAACGTGGCCGCGGCCCTCAACGGCGGGGTGACGCTGGCCTGGACGACAGACGGTGTGCCGGC
>DATLLN010000205.1:0-3678 GCA_035537835.1 Gaiellales bacterium | reverse complement strand
CCCACCGGCTTTGCACGTACTTCCTGCCGCCCATCTGGGGGTCGATAGCGATGCGCTGGCTTCAGCACAAGTCGTACATCTGATCAGGCGCGAGATCCCCGGCCGCGGCCTGGGCCGGCGGCCGGGGATTGGCGCGACGATGGGGGTCAGGAGCCCACGTCGCTCTTCGGGGCGCCCGGGTGCCCCGAATCCGAAGGTGCTCGCGCTAGGTCGTCACCGACTCCGACCGGAGGTCGGCGACGCGGATGGCCTCGTCCCACTGCGCTTTCCGGAACCGGCCCGCCCGCTCGCGCCCCTGAAGGGCGAGCGACTTGATGATGGCGGCCTGCGCCGGATCGCGGCAGGCCGCGGCAGCCTGCACGAGCTGGTCGGCGGCCTTTCTGTCCTGGCCTTCGCTGAGCAGCCGACGTGCTTCCTCGATGCCCTCGGTGACCGTATCCATCAACCCTCCCTGTCGGGATCTCGAGCCGAGAATACCCACGCCTGGAGGGGCTGGAAGTCCCGTGTTACAAAGTTGGGTGACGACACCCACGTGCCCGCGACGGGGCGCAACTACCGTGTCGCGAGCAGTGCGATCGCGAGGATTGCCACCGTCGCGAGGAGGGTCACCGCGACCACCGCGGCGGCACGTCCCAGCGTCGGCTCCTGATCGTCTTCCCGAGTACGCATGACCACGTCCACCCGGCAGCATGACACGGCCGACAGCCCCCGCGGATGGGTATTTCAGACCAACCTGCGCACCGCCGCCGGTAGACTGGCTCGCCGCCCCGTGACTGCCAAATCGCATCAGTTCGGCCTGTTCTGGCGGGTCTTCGCGGTGAACGGCGTGATCCTGCTGATCGCCTTCGCCCTGCTCGTGCTGACCCCGATCACGGTGAGCAGCCCGACGACGACCGACCAGCTGCTGGTGTTGTCGGCCGGGCTGGCCGTGATGCTGGTCGCCAACGCCGCGCTGTTGCGGTTCAGCCTGACACCGCTTCGCCGCCTGGCCGATCAGATGGGGACGGTCGACGTGCTCGATCCCGGCGAGCGGCTGGAACGCAGCGGCACCGCCGAGGTCGCCACCGTGATCGAAGCGTTCAACACGGCGCTCGACCGGCTGGAGGCGGAGCGGCGGTCGAGCACGCGCCGCGTGCTGTTTGCACAGGAGGCGGAGCGCCGGCGGATCGCGCAGGAGCTGCACGACCAGATCGGGCAGGATCTGACCGCGGTCGTGCTCGAGCTGAAGCGGGTGCAGGCCCGGGTCACGCCGGAGGAGGCCGAGACGCTGGCCGACGCCCAGGAGCTGGCGCGCGAGAGCCTCGAGGACCTGCGGCGGATCAGCCACCAGCTGCGCCCGGTGGCACTCGACGACCTCGGGCTGTCCAGCGCGATCGCCGCCCTGTGCAGCGACATCACGCGGCGCACGGAGTTCGACATCGAGTTCGACGGCGTCGCCGGGACGCTGCCCCCGATCGACCGCGACACCGAGCTGGCGATCTACCGGGTTGCCCAGGAGTCGATCAACAACGCCGTGCGCCACTCCGGCGGCTCCCGCGTCAACGTCACGTTGACGGCCGAGCCGTCGGGGCTCGTGCTGCGCGTCGCTGACGATGGCTGCGGCTTCGAGCCGCCGACGGGCAGCGGCGGCATCCGCGGGATGCGCGAGCGGGCGCTGGCGATCGGCGGCCGCCTGACGGTGGGCAGCGCGCAGAACGGCGGCGGCACCGTGACGCTCCGGCTCCCGGCCGTCGACGGAGCCGCACGGTGACGGGCGAGCCCGCGGGCACCATCCGGGTGCTGCTGGCCGACGACCATGCTGTCGTCCGCCGCGGCCTGCGCCTGGTGCTCGAGTCGGCACCCGACCTGGCGGTCGTCGCCGAGGTGGGCGACGGGGTCGAGGCCGTCGCCCGCGCCGGCAAGGGCGACGTCGACCTCGCGATCCTGGATATCTCGATGCCCAGGATGGGCGGCCTGGAGGCGGCCCGGGTGCTCCGCGAGGCGCAGCCGGACATGCGGATCCTGATGCTCTCGATGCACGACAACGAGCAGTACTTCCTGGAGGCGCTGCGCCTCGGCGCCGGCGGCTACGTGCTCAAGTCCCAGGCGGACAACGACCTGATCCGGGCGTGTCGCTCGACAATGCGTGGCGAGTCGTTCGTGTACCCCCAGACCGAGCATCTGCTGCTCAGCCACGCCGTCAGCGCCGAGGACGCCGCCGACGTCAGCAGGCTGACCCGCCGCGAGGCCCAGATCCTGCGGCTGATCGCCGAGGGGCACACGGCCCGCGAGATCGCCGAGCAGCTGGTGATCAGCCCGCGCACCGTCGAACGGCATCGCGAGAACCTGCTGGACAAGCTCGAGCTGCGGAACCGGGTCGAGCTGACACGCTACGCGATCCGCGTCGGTTTGATCGAGCCCTGATCGTTTAGGTCAGGTAGGGCAGCCGGGCGATCACGCGCGTGCCGCCGCCCGGCGGGCTGGTCAGCTCCAGCCGTCCGCCGACGGCGTCGACGCGGTCGGCCAGGCCGTGCAGGCCGGAGCCCTCGCTGGGCAGCGCGCCGCCGCGGCCGTCGTCCGTCACCTCGACCAGCACAACGCCGCCGTCCACGTGCGCGGTGACCGCGGCGCTGCGCGCCTCGGCGTAGCGCACGACATTCGTCAGCGACTCCGAGACGACGTAGTAGGCGGCCGCCTCGACGTCCGGCGACAGCCGCTCCGGGATGCTCAGGTCGACCTCGACCGGGAACGGCGACCGCGCGGCCAGGCTCTCCACCGCCGCCTGTAGCCCGCGCTCGGTGAGGACCGCGGGATGGATGCCCCGAGCCAGCTCGCGCAGCTCCTCCAGGCCCATCGACAGCTCCTCGAGGGCGGCCCGGAGCTGCACCTCTGCGCCGTCCGGGTCGCGGTGGAGCTGGGCGAGCGTCATCCGCAGCGCCAGCGACAGCGAGACGAACCGCTGCTGCGCGCCATCGTGCAGGTTCCGCTCGAGCCGCCGCCGGGCCTCGTCCCCGGCCGCCATGATCCGCTTGCGTGAGGCCGCCAGCGCCGTGCGTGCGTCGGCGTTCGAGACAGCCGTGCCGGCCAGCGACGCGAACGCGCCCAGCCGCCGCTCGGTGTCCGCCGTCAGCCGGTCCTCGCCCAGCCGCCAGGCGACCAGCGTGCCCCAGATGTTGCCCGTGACGACGATCGGCGCCGCGACGGCCTCCTGGATCGGGCCGCCGATCCCCCGCTCGTCGGAGCGCTCGGGACGGCCGCTGGTCAGCGCCGCCGCCATCGCAGGCCCCGCATCGATCGGCACCAGCGCGCCCTGCGGGCGCACCTCGGCGGCGGCGACGTCGCCCCAGTTGGCGACTATCATCGCCTGCTCCCCGGGCTCGAACCGGAGCAGCGTGCAGCCGTCGGCTCCCACCAGTCGTCCGGCCTCCTCGGCGACCATCCGGAACACGACGTCGCTGTCCAGGCCGCGGGCGACGGCCGTCGCCACCCGTTCCAGCGCCTCGTGCTCCGCGGCGAGCTCGCGCGCCTCGCGCTCGGCCCTCAGCTGGTCGGTGACGTCACGGCCGATCCCGACCACGCCGGTGAGCACGCCCTGGTCGTTGTACAGCCCGACGTTCGCCCACTCGATCTCGCGCCGCTCGCCGGTACGCAGGACGATCGAGCCGCGGTCGTGCGGCGGGAACGTCCCCTGTCGCACCA
>DATLLN010000204.1:0-6475 GCA_035537835.1 Gaiellales bacterium | reverse complement strand
CCCCGCCCATTGCCCGTGATCACCATCGACGAGCCGTCGCTGTCGATGACCATCGGCACCAACACGTCGCCGCTGGTCGGCCGCAGCGGGTCGAAGCTGACCGCCCGGATGGTCAAGGAGCGGCTCGACCGCGAGCTGGTCGGCAACGTCTCGCTGCGCGTGCTGGACACCGACCGGCCCGACACCTGGGAGGTGCAGGGCCGCGGCGAGCTCCAGCTGGCGGTGCTGGTCGAGCTGATGCGCCGCGAGGGCTTCGAGCTGACGGTGGGCAAGCCCCAGGTGGTCACCCGCGAGGTCGACGGGGTGACCTGCGAGCCGATGGAGCGGCTGACCATCGATGTGCCCGAGGCCTACTCGGGCACCGTCATCCAGGCGCTGGCCGCCCGCCGCGGCCGGATGGAGCAGCTGACCAACCATGGGTCCGGCTGGGTGCGCCAGGACTACCTGGTGCCGGCCCGCGGGCTGCTCGGCTTCCGCACCGAGTTTCTGACCGAGACGCGGGGCACCGGCATCCTCCACCACGTGTTCGAGAGCTACGAGCCGTGGCACGGCGACATCCGCGGCCGGCCAAACGGCTCGCTGATCGCCGACCGCCCGGGCCCGGCGGCGACCTACGCGATGATCAACCTGCAGGAGCGCGGGGTGCTGTTCGTCGAGCCCGGCGACGACTGCTACGAGGGCATGATCGTCGGCGAGAACGCCCGCGCCGAGGACCTCGACGTCAACATCTCCAAGGCCAAGCAGATGACCAACGTCCGCTCCAACGCCGACGTTCTGGTGCGGCTCGCGCCGCCCCGCCTGCTGTCGCTCGACCAGGCCCTCGAGTACATCGAGGAGGACGAGTGCGCCGAGGTGACGCCGGACGCGATCCGGCTGCGCAAGGTCGAGCTGTCGGGGTCGCGCCGGCAGAGCGCGCGGTCGAAGAGCAAGCGGGCTGCGACACCCGCCTGAGCGGCCTATCATGGGTGGCATCGCCATCTCGGATCACCGCATGCACGAGGACGAGCGGCTGCGCGAGGCGCTGGCGCCGCCGCCGATCGAGGACGCCCGCGAGGCGCTGGACTACTGGCGGACGCGCCAATGCTCGCTGCGCATGTGGCAGCGGGCCGAGCGACGCGAGGCGCGGGAGATGGTGCTGCGCTGGGAGGTGCGGTTGCGCGAATCACGGCGCGCCCACGGCACGTCGCTGACCCGGCTGGCGGTGGGCGTCGAGGAGCGGGCGGAGCAGGCGAAGGACGTCGCCCTGCGGCTGGCGGTGGGTGCCGCCATCGCCCTGGCCGTGATGCTGGCCTGCGTGGTGGCCGTCGTGGCGGTGGCCGTCTACGCCGTGTCGGCGATCGTGTAGGGATCGTTCAAGGTGGCCGTCGGATCGGCCATCGGCGTCACCTCGCCGGTTTCCAGGTCGACGTCGACCGGCCCGTAGGGCGCCGCCGCCGGCTTGTCGTGGAGGTGGTGCTCGAAGATGTCGCCCCGGTTGTAGTGCCAGAACTCGTAGGGTTAGGCGACGAAGCCCTGCTCGTCCATCGCCTCGGTCACCGCCTCCCGCACCGCCTGCTGGCGGGAGTCGATGAACGGCGAGCCCATCGGCGTCAGCTCGGAGATCTCCAGGTAGGGGCCGCCACGGTCGAGCAGCGCGTTGGTGCGGCGCTCGACCACCGACACGTCGATCGCGCTGGCCGACATGTGGGTACCGACGTTGGGCGCGGCGGCGATCACGGCGGCCAGCCGGCGGACGACCAGCTCGCGCGGCGGGTCGGCGCCCTCCAGCTCCCAGCGGGCGCGCTCGCGGACGCGGTCGAGCACCGCCGGCAGCAGCGCGAGCTGCCGCTGCATCTCGCGGGTGCGGTAGCAGTCCTCGATCACCAGCCGCCAGCCGCGCTCCGACGCCAGCCTCTCGGCGGCGGCCAGCACACCGGGGATCAGCGACTCGCGGAGCAGCCAGATCCGCGGCCCGCCGTTGGCGTGCGGGCGGTCGGAGAAGGCCAGCTCGACGCCGGCGTCGTGGGCCGCTTCGTCCAGCCGGCCGCAGGGCTCGCCGGACTCGGCCAGCGGGTGGCCGGCGGCGGCGCGCACCAGGGCGACGGCCGCGTCCATCTGCTCGGCCCAGTAGAGGCGGCGGGACTCGGTCACACGTCGGTCGAGATCGTCCGCGACAGGTAGCGGCCGAGGTTCGGGCCGCCCGGGTCGGCCAGCATGTCGCCCAGCCAGTGGCGGCGCTCGAAGTCGATCACCTCGAGTTCCCAGACGCAGCCGGACGCCGGATCCTCGTACTTGGTCAGCGCGCGCGGCTCGTCGACCGGGGCGGTGAAGACGCGCTGGTGCAGCTCGTTGCCGTACTGCCACCAGTAGTAGAGGGCGATCGCCATCGTCGCCGCGTCGTGGACGATGATGAACCCGGCGCCGTGGCGGTCGTCGGTGACGGCCGGCTCCGGGTAAACGTCGGCCGCCAGCTCGAGGGCGGCGTCCACCAGCGCGCCTCGTCCCTCCGCCCCGTTGGTGGCGATGGTGTAGAGCTTGAGCCGCCAGCCGTTCACCTCGACCAGACGCTGGAAGCGGATGTGGCGCGGCGCGTAGGGGCGGCGGGCGAGCAGCGGCGATGACTCGATGGCGGGCATAGGCTGATGCTATCGCGCCTGGTAGGTTCTCCCGCGATGGCCGAGCACGCGCTCTCGCGGGAGACCTACCAGGTGGCGTTCGACCCGTCGGTGCCACCGGCGCTTGAGATCGATCCCGGCGACACGGTCACCTTCGAGACCGGCAGCGACGCCTACGAGCGGCTGGCCGGCGGTGAGTCGGTGGACGTGATCGGCCTGCCCAACTTCAACCGCGTCACCGGCCCTGTCGCTGTGCGCGGCGCGGAGCCCGGCGACGCGCTGGCGATCGAGGTGCTCGACGTGCACGTGCGCAAGGCGTTCTCGGTGTGGCTGCCCGGCTTCGGCGGGCTGGGCGGGCGAACGGACGAGCAGCGGGTGATGGAGACGCCGCTCGAGGATGGCCGCGCGGTGATCGGCGATGCCGGCGTGTCCGTGCCCCTCCGGCCGATGATCGGCTGCATCGGCACCGCGCCGGCCGAGGGTAGCGCCTCGACGTTCATGCCGGCCTACCCATTCGGCGGCAACATGGATCTGCGCGAGATGGAGCCGGGGACGACGGTCTACCTGCCGGTCAACGTGCCCGGCGGGCTGCTCAGCATGGGCGACCTGCACGCGGCGATGGGCACGGCCGAGCCGACCTGGGTCAGCCTGGAGGCGGCCGGCCACGCGACGCTGCGGATCGGCGTCGAGAAGGACCTGACGCTGGCGTTCCCGCGGCTGCGCTGCGCGGGCGAGATCTACTTCCTGGGGATCGCCGAGAGCTACCCCGACGCGCACGCCCTGGCGCTCGACCAGGCGCATGACTACCTGATGGCCGAGCGTGGAATGAGCGCGTTCGACGCGTACGCCTACGCCAGCGCCTGCTGCGACATGCGGCTGGGCGGGCCGGCCTCCACCACCGTCATGGCGGTGCTCCCGGAGGACTAGCCGTGCCCGTCCCTCGCTGCGGTTGCGCACACGAGTGGCACCGCGAACGGTTTGCCTTCCCGGCCAGGTATCGCTGCCGACGCTGCGGCGGCCACCTGTTTCGGCGGAGCAGCTCGTTCGACGACGAGGAGGACGAATATCAGATCTGGTGCGACTGCGGCGGTGAGTCGTGGTGCGCTTGGCCCAACTGCGTGATCGTGCCCCGTGGCCGCTGGAAGCGGATCCGCGACCGGACGCGCGCGCTGGTCTGGACGCTTACGGGGGAGGGCGCCAAGACCGGCGATGACTGACCGCGGCAGCGCCTAGCCGAGAAACCCGGCGACCGGCTCGGGCAGGTTGTCGCCGTACACGTACTTGACCGCCTGGTCGACGATCCGGTCGCTGTCGCGCGGCTCGTGGCGGGGGCTGGTGCCTAGGTAGAGCACGACCGCCGCGGCCACGGCCAGCGGGCCATCCTGACCCTCGGGGTCGATCTCGGCGACCGCCCCGCCCACTTTGCGCTCGAGGCCGGCGGCGGCAGTCACCGGCTCGTCGTCGTCCTCGAACCAGCGCTCGAAGTCGCCGACCAGCGCCAGCTCGTCGGCGGGATCGACGATCCCCGCGGCCTCGCGCACGATCTCGGAGACGGTGGGCATGGGCCGGATGGTACCCGCAGGGCGCGTGGATGAACCGGTGGCGCATCCACGCGCCGTGGGATTCCCCACACCCGCCGGCCCAGGAGCCACCGGGAACGGCGGGCACACCCAACGTACGGGCGCGCCGACCGTTGTCAAGATAAGACCGGGGCGGGCGGCAGACGCCCGCACCGGACTGGCTCCAAAGGGCTTCGGGCATAGGGGGGAATCCCGAAGCGCCCGGCGATGCTACAGGGTCGCGGCCGGCTGCGTCAGCCGCGCGAACTCGACCAGCCGGTCCGCGAACCGCCGCGGGTCGGCCAGCTGCGGGAAGTGGTGGCCGACCGGCCACACCTCGACCCGCGCCTGGGGCAGCGCCTCGGCGTACCACGTCCGCTCCGCGGGATCGATCGGATCCCCGAAGATCGCCAGGTAGGGCAGCTCCATCGCCCGCAGCCGATCCAGGCCCCGATCGCGCTCGCCGGCCACCTCGGCCAGCGGCCGCTCCAGCAGGTCTGCCTGGTAGCTCAGCACCACCTGCTGTGAGGCGTGGTCGCCGGCGCGGATCAGCTCGCGGTGCTCGTCCGGCACGCGATCCATCTGCATGCTCTCCTGGAACGTGCCCCAGGCCGCGGCGAAGCCGTCGCCGGCCAGCTGCTGACGGGCCGCCCGCAGGCCGGCCGCGAACGGCTCGAAGTGCAGGCTGACGTCGACCGACACCACCCCGGCGGCCGGGTGCTGGAAGGCGTAGATGGTGGCGATCGGGCCGGCGATCGAGTGGCCGACCACGATCGGCGCCTCGATCCCGGCGGCCGTCACGGCGTCGTGCACCCAGTCGGCGACGGGCTCGAGCCCGCGTTCGAAAAGGGGTGGCGTGGCGCCGTGGCCGGGCAGGTCGAGCGCCAGCACGTCGGCCCCGGCCGGCAGCGCCTCCGCCACCGGCTCCCACATCCGCCGGTCGAACGTCAGGCCGTGCAGCAGCACGAATGTCGGTGTCATCGTGAACCTCCTTCGATTTCGCAACACCGTCGCGTTATACCACATTCCGAAACAGCGTTGCGATATGCTGCGCCACGATGGCCGGCCGACCCCGCGAGCACGACGAGCAGACCGCCCGGGCGCTGCTCGACGAGGCCGAGCGGCTGGTCGAGGCGGAGGGCGCGGCGGCGCTGACCGTGCGCCGGGTGGCCGACGGGGTCGGCGTCAGCACGCGCGCCGTCTACAGCGTGTACGGCTCCAAGGACGGCCTCCTGGTCGCCCTCGGCGTGCGCGGCTTCGACATGCTGGGCCGGCGGGTCGCGGCCCGCCCGCGAACGGACGACCCGGCCGCCGATCTGGTCGAGGCCGGGGTGATGGTGTTCCGGCGGTTCGCCGTCGAGCACCCGGCGCTGTTCCAGATCGCGATCCAGTGGGCGATGCCCGATCCGACGCTCGCCCGCCAGTTCCGGGACGTCGGCTGGGAGGCGTGGGCCGAGCTGGTGGCGCTGGTCGAGCGCGTCGACCTGGGCGGCCGCGACGTGCAGGAGGTCGCCCGCGAGTTCCACGCGCTGTGCGAGGGCATGGCCGCGATCGAGCTGCGGGGGATGCTGGCGGCCGGCGAGGAGGAGCGGATCTGGCGGGACGCGCTAGGGGCGCTGGTGGCGGGGCTGCGGCGCTAGGGCCGGAGGTGGTGAACGGTGGCGCCGGCCTCCGCCAGCCGGTTGGCGACCAGCGAGCGGTGGCAGGCCAGCGGCTCCCGCTCCACGCAGAACAGGCAGATCGGGCCGCCGCCGCCCAGCTCGTCGATGAACGCCGGGGCATCGAAGCCGTCCAGGCAGGCCGCCGTGTAGGCGGCGATGAACTCCTCGCCCAGCCGCGAGCGTTCCCGGTAGGCAACGCGGTCGCGGGCGTCCGCCCGTGCCTGCACCGCGCGGATCTCCTGCGGCGGTGCCAGGTCGAGCCGGTGGGCGTAGGCGATGCCCAGCTCGGCCAGCCGCCGCTGCAGCCGGGTGCTGTTGACGAACGCGTACTCCGGCCCGCGGACGCCGCGGCGGCGGCGGATGTCACAGAAGACCCCCGGCCGGGCGGGGCTCAGCGCATCGAAGAACGCCCCCTCGCTCCAGCCATAGGCGCCGATGGTCAGGACGTCGGTCACACGGCCATTCTCGCCCACCGACCCTGACCGTCGACCGACCGGTGGTCAAGAGGGCATGCTCACCCGTCGATATCCGGACAAGTGGATACGGCCTCGCCCGGACTCATGCGCTCCACCGTGCGCGCCGACTGGCTGGTCGGCGGCTCAGCGGTCACGTCGCTCTACTCTTGCTCGGAGGTGATGGCCTACCCCGCCCTCAATCAAAT
>DATLLN010000203.1:0-4885 GCA_035537835.1 Gaiellales bacterium | reverse complement strand
GGAGCGCTCCACGAGGCCCTGGAGGGCATCCGCGAGACGGTTCGCAACCCCGGAGTGCGCGTGCTGGTCGGCCTGTACACCACGTCGATGCTGGTCTGGGGCGCGTTCTTCCAGGTGCTGGTGGTCGTGATCGCGATCCAGCGGCTGGACATCGGCGAAGGCGGCGCCGGCCTGCTGGCGGCGGTCACCGGCGTCGGCGCCATGATCTGCGCTGCGGCCGCGGCGTCACTGGTCGGCCGGCGCCGGCTCGCGCCCGCCCTCGCGGTGGGCGTCGCCTGCTGGGCCCTGCCGCTGGCGGTGATGGCCCTGACGCACTCGCCGGTGATCGCAGCTGTGGTGGCGACGCTGATCGGCGCCGGCGTCGTGCTGGTCGACGTCGTCACGTTCACACTGCTGCAGCGGGCCGCGCCGGACGACGTCCTGGCTCGCGTGTTCGGCGTGCTGGAAAGCGCGATGAGGGCCGCCCTGGGCATCGGCGCGGTGGCGGTGCCGGCGCTGGTCGCGGCCACCGACCTGGCGATCACGCTGGCCATCGTCGCCGCCGTCCAGCCAATCGCGCTGGTCATCGCGTGGCCGCGGCTCCGGGCGGTGGACAGCATCGATCTCGTGCCGACGGAGCGGATCACACTGCTGCAGTCGGTCGCCATGTTCGCGCCACTGCCGGCGCTGCCGCTGGAGCGGCTGGCCGCCCGGCTCGTCCCGCGCGAGACCGCGGCAGGCGAGACCATCGTCCGCCAGGGCGACAGTGGCGACGTCGTCTACGTGATCGCCGCCGGGACGGTGGATGTCTCGCACGACGGACACCACCTGGCGACGCTGGGCAGGGGCGAGGTGTTCGGCGAGATCGCACTGCTGCGCGACGTGCCGCGAACGGCCACCGTGGTCGCGAACGACGAGTGCCGGTTCTTCACGCTGCAGCGCGACGAGTTCCTCGCAGCGGTGACCGGCCACGCGCCCGCGCACTCGGGGGCGGGTGCGCTCGTCAGCGCCCGGCTGGCGCAGATCCAGGCGCTGTGAGCGTCCCGCTCAGTGCGGGGTCGTCGGGCTCATGTCGCGCACCCGAGCGGCCAGCGTCCGCAGGATCTTGTTCTCGATCCGCGGGTCCGAGGCGAGCATCGAATGGAACTCGCGCGATGCGAGCACCAGGAGCCGGGCCTCGGTCTCGACCATCGCCGTCGCGGTGCGCGGGCCGTGGTCGATCAGCGCGATCTCGCCGAGGTAGTCGCCCGGCCCGAGCCGCGCCAGACGCCGGCCCTTCCGCTTCACCTCGATGGTGCCCTCGATGACGATAAAGAACTCGCCGCCGGTGTTGCCTTCGCGGATGATGACGGTGCCCGGCTTGAGATCGATCTCGTCCATCAGCCGCGAGAGCGACATCAGCTCCTTGGCGCTCAGGCCGCTGAAGAGCGGGACGTTCCGGAGAAGTTCGACTTTCGCCGACGCGCGGGCCACGCGCGCATCCTACAGAGTCAGGCGGCTTCCGGGGCGGTGCGCTGCTCGACCGGCAGATAGCTGCGAAGCGGCGGCCCGATGTACTCGCTGCTGGGGCGGATCAGCCGGTTGTCGAGATGCTGCTCGATCACATGCGCGGCCCAGCCGACGACGCGGCTCATCGCGAAGATCGGCGTGAACAGGCCCGTGTCGATGCCCAGGTAGCGGTAGGTGCTGGCCGAGTAGAAGTCGACGTTCGGGTAGAGGCCCTTCTCGTCGAGCACGACCTTCTCGATCCGCTCCGACATGTCGTACCACTGCGGGGCTTCCGACTGCGCGGCGAGCTGCGCCGAGAACCGCTTGAGGATCACCGCGCGCGGGTCGTAGGTCTTGTAGACGCGGTGGCCGAAGCCCATGATCCGCTCCTTGCGCGCGAGGCGCGCGCGGATCTCTTCCTCGACCCGGCTTGGATCGTCGATCGACTCGAGGAGCTTCATCACCTGCTCGTTGGCGCCGCCGTGGAGCGGTCCCTTGAGCGCGCCGATCGCACCGGTGATCGCCGAGTGCATGTCCGACAGCGTCGAAGCGATCACGCGCGCCGTGAACGTCGATGCGTTCATCTCGTGGTCGGCGTGCAGGATCAGCGCGACGTCGAACGTGCGCGACGCGGCGGCGCCCGGCCGCTCGCCGGACAGCATGTAGAGGAAGTTCGCGGCGTGGCCGAGCGACGGGTCGGGGTCGATCGGCTCCTGGCCCGCGCGGCGGCGCGCATAGCGGGCCACCATGCTCGGCATGGCGCCGATCAGCCGGGTCGCCTTGCGGACGTTGGCGTCCTCGTCGTTCGACTCCTTGTCCGGATCGTCGAAGGAGTCGGCGGACACTGCGGTGCGCAGCATCTCCATCGGCTCCGCGTGGTCGGCCAGCATGTCGACCACCTCGGCGGTCTCGCCGGACAGCGTGCGGGCGGCCACGAGCTCGGCGGTGAACCGGTCGAGCTCGTCGCGCACCGGCAGCTCGCCGCGCAGCGTCAGGTAGGCGACTTCCTCGTAGGAGGCGTGCTCGGCGAGGTCGTTGACGTCGTACCCGCCGTAGATCAGGACGCCTCGCTGGCCGTCGATGGAGCACAGCCTGCTGCGCGCCACGACCACACCTTCGAGACCGCCCTTGTCAGCCATTCCTCCCCGCCCTTCCTTCCGTTCGACCTCTACCGGATCGTAGCCAATCGTGCGACAATCGCCCGCGGTCATTGACGGATGCAATCGAGAGCGGGGGACGGCACTTTATGAGGCGAGTCAAGATCACGGTGGTCGGTGCTGGGAACGTCGGTGCGACGACCGCGCAGCGGCTGGCGGAGCGTGACTATGCGGACGTGGTGCTGGTCGACATCGTGGAGGGTCTCCCGCAGGGCAAGGCGCTCGACCTGAACGAGACCGGTCCGGTCGCGGGCTACGAGCCGACCGTGATCGGCACGAACGGCTACGAGGAGACCGCCGGATCCGAGATCTGCATCATCACGTCCGGAATCGCCCGCAAGCCCGGCATGAGCCGTGACGATCTGCTGACCACGAACCAGAAGATCGTCGGCGACGTCACCCGCAACCTGGTCGACCGCTCGCCGCACACGACCCTGATCGTCGTCACCAACCCGCTGGACGCGATGTGCCAGGTCGCATTCGCCGCGTCGAAGCTGCCCCGCGAGCGCGTCATTGGTATGGCCGGCGTGCTCGACTCGGCGCGCTTCCGCACCTTCCTCGCCTGGGAGCTCGGCGTGTCGGTGCGCGACGTCACCGGCTTCGTGCTGGGCGGCCACGGCGACCAGATGGTGCCGGTCGTCTCCTACACGAACGTCGCCGGGATCCCGGTCTCCGACCTGATCCCCGCCGACCGCCTGGCCGAGATCGTCCAGCGCACCCGCGACGGCGGCGCCGAGGTGGTCAAGCTGCTGAAGTCCGGATCGGCGTACTACGCCCCGTCCGCGTCCGTCTGCGAGATGGTCGACTCGATCGTGCTCGACCAGAAGCGCGTGCTGCCCTGCGCAGCGCACCTCGAGGGCGAGTTCGGCCTGATCGGCATCTACATGGGCGTGCCCTGCCGGCTGGGCTCCGCCGGGCTCGAGGAGATCGTCAAGATCGAGCTGAGCGAGGACGAGCAGGGCCAGCTGGAGCGCTCAGCCGCCGCCGTCCGCGAGCTCGTCGGCGTGATGGGTCTGTAGCCACAGCGCCTTCAGGGACAACATCTCGAAGCACGCGCTGGCTGCCACCCACGCGGTGATGTTCGCCGGCTGGTCGTACACCGGGGCGACCTCGACGCAGTCGAACCCCCGGAAGTCGATGCCGGTCAGCGCCCGCACGTAGGCCAGCGCCTGGCCGCTGGACGGCCCGCCGACCTCCGGCGTGCCGGTCGCCGGCGCGAACGCCGGGTCGACGAAGTCGATGTCGAACGACAGGAACGCCTGACGGTCGCCGACCCGCGCACGAACGCGCTCGCCGTACCGCTCGGGCCCGAGCGGCTCGAGCTCGTCCCACGGGATCGCGTCGAATCCCAGCTCGCCGGGCGCGGCCACGTCCGCCTCGCCGTACAGCGTTCCCCGCATCCCGGCCTGCACCGAGGCGCGCGGCTCGACCAGCCCCTCCTCCACGGCGCGCTTGAACACCGTGCCGTGGAAGTAGCGTGCACCGTAGTACGACTCCCAGACGTCCGCGTGGGCGTCGAGGTGGACGAGCGCCAGCGGGCCGTGCACCGCCGCCGCGGCTCGCAGCTCGGCGAGCACCATCGAGTGGTCGCCGCCCAGGCACAGCGGGGTCACCCCGGCGATATGCACCGGCGCGAGGTAGTCCTCGATCCGGTGCAGCGTCTCCTCGTGGTAGCCAGGCACCGTCGGCGAGTCGCCGTAGTCGACCATCGACAGGTGTTCGGTGACGTCGACCCGCAGCAGCGGGTTGTACGGACGGAGCAGAGCCGAGGCGCTGCGGATGCCCTCCGGGCCGAACCGCGCGCCCGACTTGTACGACACCGCGTCATCCGTCGGGATCCCGATCACGGCGACGTCCACATCCTGCGTCGTCTCCACGGACGGCAGCCGCATGAAGGTGCGGGCGCCCGTGAACCGCGGCGTCTGTGACGAATCGGCTGGGCCGTAGCGCATGGCGGCGGCTATCGTACCGGCCCGATGGATCTGGGACTCGAACGCACCGCCGCGATCGTCTGCGGCGCGTCATCCGGGATGGGGCTCGCCATCTCCCGGGAGCTGGCCGCCGAGGGCTGTGACGTGACGATGGTGGCCCGCGACCCGGAGCGCCTGGACACCGCCGCGTCGTCCGTGCCGGGAGCCGTCGCCAGCGCAGGAGACGTCCGTGACCAGGCCGCGATGGAGCGCGCTTTGAAGGCGACGATCGATCGCCGGGGCAGGCTCGACATCCTGATCAACAACGCCGGCGGCCCGCCGGCGTTGTTG
>DATLLN010000202.1:0-2244 GCA_035537835.1 Gaiellales bacterium | reverse complement strand
CTGGATCAGGTCTGGACCGATCTGCCGATCCGCCCACTGTTCCTGCCGTTCATCCACCGCGCCGCGACCCACCTGGTGGCCTACGTCCCGTCCCAGCCGTGGTCCACCGTGGGACAGATCCTCGATACGTCGCGCGCCGGGGCGCACAAGGGCCAGAGCGTGCCGACCCTCGTGCTGACGCCCTCGGGGACGCGGCTGCCGGTCAGCGGCGACGGGACCGAGGTCATCGAGCTGACGGAGCAGGGATTCTACGAGCTGCGCGGCGACACCAACGCCAGCGGCGACATGGCCGTGGTGGCCAGCAACGTCGACCCCGCCGAAGCCGACCTGACGGCGATGGATCCGCAGGACGTGGTAGCGGCCAGCACCGGGGAGACCCCCTCTGACGCGGTGCAGGCCGCGGCGGCCCCTCAGACACCAGAGAGCCGGGAAAAGAGCCAGCGTCTCTGGTGGTATCTCCTGGTCCTGGGGGCAGCCCTGCTGGCGGCCGAGACGTTCGTGTCCAACCGGCTGAAAAGCTAGCGCAGTTTGACCTGTCCGCCCTCCGGGCGGGCGTATACCTACATCCGGATCGGGCGTATCCTGATCGGGAGACCCGGCCAAACCGCCGGCCGGCGCCGTCCAAACCCACACGGGGGCCCCATGCTCGAGCACGTGCGACGCTCTGCGCAGCCGACCGAACTCCTCGACATCATTGCCCAGGTGCGCCGACGCTGGCGCATGAAGCTCGCACTCCGCGGTGCCGTGTGGGTCGTGGCCGTCGCCCTGCTGCTGATCCTGGCGGCGACCTACGGGATCGAATGGGCGCGCTCGAGTGGTGTGTCGATCCTGGCGGCGCGGGTCGGCCTGGCGGTCGTGCTGCTGGCCTCGGTGCTCTGGTTCATCGTGCGGCCGCTGCGCCGCCGCGTCACCGACGATCAGGTGGCGCTGTATCTCGAAGAGCACGAGCCGTCGCTCGAAGCGACGCTCGTCAGCGCCGTCGAGGCCAGCCGCACCGGTCACGGCGAGTCGGCCGCTCTCATCCGCCGCGTCGTCGAGCAGGCGATTGCCGCGGTCCAGCGCGCGAATGCCAGCCGCAGGGTCGAAATCAAGCCGATGCGCCGCTATGGCGTGGTGCTGGCTGGCGCCGCGGTGGTGGCGGTGCTCGGGGTGCTGCTCGGGCCGGGATTCATCCGCAACGGTCTGGCGGCGATGTTCCTGATGCCACAGGCCCAGGCCGCCGCGCGCTACCGCATCACGGTCACGCCCGGGAGTTCGACGGTACCCAAGGGCTCGGATCAGACCGTGGCGGCGACGTTGCTCGGGTTCGATGCCGAAGACGCCAACCTGATGGTGCGCCGCACGGCCGACGGCAAGTTCGAGCCGCTGCCGCTGGCGCGCACCGAGAGCGGGACCTACGAGGGGCTGCTCTTCGACATCAACGGGCCGCTCGACTACTTCGTCGAGGCCGACGGCGTGCGCTCGGAGACCTACTCGATGCAGGTAGTCGAGGTGCCGTACGTGCAGCGCCTCGAGCTCGAGTACGTCTATCCCGCGTACACCGGCCTCGATCCGCAGAAAATCGAGGACGGCGGCGACATCGCGGTCCTGCGCGGGGCCACGGTGAAGGTGCACGTGCTGCCGACCATGAAGACGGCGGCCGGGCGCCTGATCATCAACGATTCGCAGCAGGTGCCGCTGGTCGTGCAGCCGGACGGCACGCTCGCCGCGAGCTTCGTCGCCGACAAGGACGGCGCCTACATCGTGCAGCTGCAGGCGCCGAACGGCGAGTTCGTGGTCGGGTCGCCGAAGTACACCATCGACGTCCTCGAGGACGGCGCGCCCACGGTCTCGTTCGTGCGCCCGGGCCGCGACACGACGGCGTCATCGGTCGAAGAAGTGTTCGTCGAGGCCAAGGCTGCCGACGACTACGGCGTCCGCAACCTCGAGCTGGTCTACTCGGTGAATGGAGGGGCCGAGAAGGTGGTGCCGCTCTTCCAGGGCAAGACGCGGCTGCCCGAGGTGACGGCGGGACATACGTTCTACCTCGAGGAGCTGGGGCTGCAGGTCGGCGACTCGGTGTCCTACTACGCGCGCGCGATGGACAACGACGGCGCCGGCGGCGCCAAGCGCGCGTCGAGCGACCTCTACTTCGTGCGCATCCGCCCCTTCAACAAGGACTTCCGCCAGGCGCAGTCGCAGGGCGGGGGCGGCGGCGGTGGCGGCGGCGGCGCCGGCGGCCAGGTCGAAGCGCTGTCGCAGCAG
>DATLLN010000201.1:0-7094 GCA_035537835.1 Gaiellales bacterium | reverse complement strand
CGCGGAGATTGGCGCGGGGCCGTCGGGGCTGGACGCCGAGCTGGCGGGGCTGTTCGAAGAGGACGACCTGCGGCTGGAGTCCCTGCTGCCGCCCGCGGGCGAGCGGCGGGGGCTGCGCCGCGCCGGGGCCGCCGTCGGCATCGTTCTCGCGCTGCTCGCCGCCTGGGCGGTGCTCGGGGTCGGGGCCAAGGGCTCCCCGCCCATGGCGCCGGCCGCGCCTCCGGCGGCCGAGCCGGTGCCGGTCGACCCAGGGACGCTGGTCAACGCCTTCGACCCGCCGCCGCGCCGCCACGCCCACCGCCGCGACGTCCCGTCGCGGCACCGCACGCATGCCGGCCGTCCAGCGGCCGGCCGACACCATCACCGTCCGGCCGCGGTGAAGCACAAAGCGGCTTCCACGGCGCCGCCTCCCGCGACGGGCGGCGGGACGGGCACGACCGCGCCGCCGCCTCCGGCGCCGCCGACGTCCCCGCCGCCCTCCGGTGGGGGTGGCGCGACGCTGCCCGACCCCGGCGGGGTCACGACCCTGCCGCCGCCCGCGCCGTGACGTAGCATCCTGGGCGATGCGAGCGGCGACGCCGGAGGAGATCGAGCTGCATGCCGAGGCGGGGCGCGCCGCGGTTCGGGCGCACGCTCCCTACTCGCGGTTCGCGGTCGGCGCCGCGCTCCGGGTCGCCGGCAGCGACCGGCCGGTGCTCGGCGTCAACGTCGAGAACGCCTCATACGGCCTGACCTCGTGCGCCGAGCGCAACGCGCTGTTCACCGCCGTCGCGGAGGGACACACCGAGCTCTGGACGATCGCCGTGCACGCCGATGCCGAGTCGGCTCCGCCGTGTGGCGCCTGCCGCCAGGTGATGGCGGAGCTGGCCCCGGATCTGGTCGTGGTCTACCGCCGGTCGGGCGAACTGGTCGCCGCGCCGCTGGCCGAACTCCTTCCCGAGCCGTTCGCGCTGTGAGCGAGCCCCACCGGTCAGGCCTCGCCGCGCTCGCCGGGCGGCCGAACGTCGGCAAGTCGACGCTGGTAAACCGCATGGTCGGCGAGCACGTCGTTGCCGTCTCCAGCCGGCCGCAGACCACCCGGAGGCGGGCCCTGGGGGCCGTCAATCGGGACGACGCCCAGCTGGTGCTGGTCGACCTGCCCGGCTTCCAGAAGCCGTTCGACCGGCTGACCGAGCGGATGCAGCGGGCCGTCGACGAGACGCTGGCGGACGCCGACGTCGCCGTGCTGGTGCTCGACGCGACCACACCGCCGGGCGCCGGAGACCGGTACGTCGCCGAGCGCGTGCTGCGCCCGGGCGGCGCGCCGGGCATCATCGTCCTGAACAAGGTCGACCTGCTGCGCCCGCCGGCGATCGCCAAGGCCATCGCCGCCGCCGCGGCGCTCGGCGAGTTCCACTCCCTGCACCCGATCAGTGCGCTCACCGGCGACGGCGTGGACTCGCTGCTCGACGACCTGTTCGGGCTGCTGGAGGAGGGCCCGGCGTTCTTTCCGCCGGGCACCACGTCCGACCAGACCGAGGAGCAGCGGATCGCCGAGGCGGTGCGGGAGGCGGCGTTGCAGCTGACCCGCGAGGAGGTGCCGCACGCGGTGGCCGTGGCGGTCGACGAGATCGAGCGTCGCCGGCGCAGTGCCGACCTGGTGCATGCCACGCTGATCTGCGAAACCGAGTCGCAGAAGCGAATCCTGGTCGGCAAGGGCGGGGAGATGATCCGGCAGATCGGCACCCGCGCCCGGCCCCAGGTCGAGCAGGTGCTGGGCGGACAGGTCTACCTGGAGCTGCGCGTCAAGGTGCGCCGCCGGTGGCGTCGCGATGAAGCCGAGCTCGACCGGCTGGGGGTGTGAGTTAAGCTTGGCGCGGATGCCTCCACCGGCAATCGAGAGAGTCGCCTCCGTCATCGACCACACGCTGCTCGACGCGTCCGCCGGTGCAGGGGACATCGACCGGCTGTGCGGCGAGGCGTCGCGCTTCGGATTCGCCGCCGTCTGCGTCCATGGACGCTGGGTGGCGCGCTGCGCAGGGCGCACGGGTGCTGCACGCGTTGCCGCCGTGGTCAGCTTTCCGCATGGCCTTGATGCCACCTCCGTCAAGGAGGAGGCCGCCCTCCGCGCGGTCGCGGACGGCGCCGACGAGCTGGACGTGGTGATCGCCTATGCCCTGCTGGACGAGGATCCGGCGGCGGTCGCGCGCGACCTCGAGCGCGTGGTCGACGCCGCGGGCGGCGGCACGGTCAAGGCGATCGTCGAAGCTCCGATGCTGACACCGGCCCAGCTGGATCGGGCGTGCGGCATGGTCGCGGCGTCGGGTGCTGCGTTCGCGAAGACCGGGACGGGCACCCGCGGCCCGGCCACCGTGGAGCAGGTAGCGGCCATGCGCCGGGCGCTGCCGGGCGGCGTTGCGGTCAAGGCCTCCGGCGGGATCCGCACGGCGAGCGACGCCACCGAGCTGCTGGACGCCGGCGCCGCGCGGCTGGGGACGAGCGCCGGCGCGGAGATCGTGAAGCAGCTGGACGTGCATGCCGTCGCTTGACCGGCTGATCTCGGCGACTCGCAAGGCCGTCGACGAGCGCCGCGCCGCCCGCCCGCTGTCCGAGCTCGAGCAGATGGTCGCGGCACTGCCGCCGATCCGGCCGTTCACGGAGGCCGTGGTCGGCGAGGAGATCTCGTTCGTGCTCCAGGCCGACGCGTTCCACGCCGGTCTGCTGGAACAGTGTGAGGACGCCGAGATCGCCGGCCTCTGCCTACCGCTTGAGCGGGTGGGAGACGGGGACGCCAGCGGACTGCCGGTGCTGCTGGCGGACGTGGTCGTCGACCGCTACCAGCTGTACGAGAGCCGCGCGGCGGGCGCCGACGGGGTCGTCCTGATCATCGCCGCGTTCGACGACGAGGGCGAGGCGCTGTCCGAGCTGTACGGGGAGGCTGCCGACATCGGGCTGGACGTGCTGCTCGAGGTGGGGCACGAGGACGAGATCGAGTGGTCGATGGAGCAGCTCGACCCGGACTCGTTCGTGATCCGGAACAGCGACGGCGACGGCGGGGCTGACCTGGAGCGGACGTTCTCGCTGCTCGAGGAGGTGCCGGCCGGGATCGTGGTCGTCAGCGCGGGCGGCGTGCGCGACCGCGAGGAGGTGCGCGCCCTCGAGCGGTCCGGCGTCGATGCCGTGATCCTCGACCCCTGGGTGATCAGCGAGGATGTGGCGGAAGTGGTGCGGGTGCTCCGCGGCGACGCCCGCTAGCCGAAGAAGGCCGACGCCTCCGCGTACAGCTCCGCCGGCACGGACTTCAGCTCGGCGACCGCGTCGGCCATCGGCACGTCGGTGAACGCACCGCCCCGGAGCGCCGCCATGCGGCCCCAGCCACCGGAGGTCAGCAGGCGGTCGGCGACCACGCCGAAGCGCGTCGCCAGCACCCGGTCGTGGGCCGTCGGCGAGCCGCCGCGCTGGATATGGCCGAGCACCGTCACCCGCGTCTCGAACCCGGTCCGGCGCTCGATCTCGCCCCCCAGGCGCTCGCCGATGCCGCCCAGGCGGACGTGACCGAACGCGTCGGTGTCGGCGCTGCCGACCACCTCGCCCGTGGTCTCCTCGTCGAACGTCAGGGGCCAGCCCTCCGAGACGACCACGATCGAGAAGTCCTTGCCCCGGGCGTGGCGGCGCCCGATCAGCGCGCAGCACCGCTCGACGGACAGCGGCTGCTCGGGGATCAGCACCACGTCGGCGCCGCCCGCCACTCCCGACTGCAGCGCGATCCAGCCGGTGTGGCGGCCCATCACCTCGCACACCATCACGCGGTCGTGCGACTCGGCGGTGGAGTGGAGGCGGTCGATCGCCTCGGTGGCGATGGACACCGCCGTGTCGAAGCCGAACGTGACGTCGGTGGCGCTGAGATCGTTGTCGATCGTCTTGGGCACGCCCACCACGTGCGCGCCCTCCTCGGCGTGCAGCCGGGCGGCCACGCCCAGCGTGTCCTCGCCGCCGATCACGACCAGCGCGTCGAACCCGGCCAGGTGCGCCAGCACCCGCTCGACGTCGCCCTCCGTGCGGAACGGGTTCGTCCGCGACGTCTTGAGGATGGTTCCGCCGCGGGGCAGGATGCCGGACACGTCCACCGCCTCGAGCGGCCGGAACAGGCCCTCGACCATGCCCCGCCAGCCGTGGAGGACACCGACGACCTCGTCGTCGCGGTCGAGCGCAAGCCGCGCGACTGAGCGGATCACGGCGTTCAGCCCCGGGCAGTCACCGCCTCCCGTGAGGATGCCGATGCGCACGTCGGCAGCGTACCGCCCCTCCTGGATGGGGAGCCCGATTACCCCGAATGGGGGAGGCCACGGCGGTGCGGAGGGGGTTGACTTGAAGGTGGTGCCGGGGGAGGGGTCCTGCAGCGGCACCACAGGGTCAATGATCACTCGAGGTCGCACAGCACTCGCGCTGATCGCGTTCGCCGTCGGGCTGACGCTGCCCGGCACCGCCCGTCCGGCGGCGGCGCCCGGGGGTGTCGCGCCGACGCCTGGCGCCGTCAACGTCACCGGCTTCGGCGTCAAGCCGAACGACACGGCTGACGACACGGCCGGGTTCAAGGCCGCCATCGCCAAGGCGGCGACGCAGCCGATCTACGCGGCTGGGCCGTCCGGCAGGCCGCAGGGCGTGGTGTACGTGCCCGCGGGCACCTACCGCGTCTGCGGCGTGCGCCCGCTGTCCAACGTCCGGATCGAGTTCGACGCCGGCGCCACAATGCAGCTGGGCAAGGTCACCTGCGGCAGCCCGACGATTCTCACCCTGGACGGCGGCACGACCAACGTCTCGCTGGTCGGCGTCGGCACCTCGACCACGGGCAAGCCCGCGGCGGCCGCCGGGTGGGACATCTCCCACAGCTTCAGGATCAACGCCGACCCGGCCGCGACCGGCGCTTCGCCGCAGGTGCGGGGCATCGCCGTTCGCTGGACAACGGACGCGCTGATCCAGAACGTGTTCACCGTGCAGAACGACAGCCGCCAAGCGAACAACCGCAACACCGCGTACACCAGCATGTCGCCTGCGCTGACATTCTACGGTCTCCCCACCTCGACGGCGGGCTCGCCGCAGATCCCGCGCCGGGTGACGCTGGCGAGCCTCTACAACATCAAGAGTCCGGTGTCCTACGGCGCGGTGCAGGTCAGCGCGTGCGTCGACTGCACGTTCGACGGGCTGTTCTCGCAGGGCGGCGTCACGCTGCGGCTGGAGACGGACGCCGAGGAGGCGTACTACCTGAAGAACCACAAGCACTACTACTCGATCGTCGACCGGTTGAACGGCTCCGACATCGAGAGCCTGAACGGGCGGCAGGCGCTCACCATGTCGCCGCACTCCCAGAAGAACGGCGTTGTGACTATCGACGGCGTCGTCATGGCCAGCTCGGTGGCCGCGGTGCGTACCAATTCGGCGCGGCCGGCCGGCCTCCCGCTCGGCACGTTCTCGTCGGCGTCGTCGGTCTCGGACATCACCGCGACGCCGGGCACGCTGGCGCAGATCCAGATGGCGGGGAGCGTCGGCTGGACGCTCGGCAAGTCGCAGATGGCGGTGGCCGACTCCGACGGCCAGTTCACCGTGCGGTGGTCGAACGTGCACTGCGGCGGGCTGCCCAGCGACACGCCCTGCATGCCCTGACCGGGCTACGATCCGCTCGACGTCCAAGGAGGATCCATGGCAGACGAGCAGTCGATCGAGGAGATGGCCGCGGAAGAGCGGGAGCTCCACGAGCGGAGCAAGCTGGGCGAGCTGGAGCACGAGGCGAAGGAGCGCCTGCATCATCTCCGTGAGCGGCTCGACCATGCCCACAAGGTGCTCAAGGAGCGCGAGGTGAACAACGAGGGCACGATGAGCATCGACGATGCCCGCCGCCAGGGCGGCTCGATGCCGCAGTACCTCGAGTAGCTAGCCGGCCTCGGCGAACGAGACCAACTCGGCGCCGCCGGCATCGACCAGCGCCAGCGTGCGCGCGCCGAAGCGGACGGCGGCGGCCCGTTCGAGCGCGGCGAAGTAGGCGGCCTCTTGCTCCATGATGCCCTCCGGAGCCCCGCAGTGCATGCGGGTCGCCACTGCCGGCCCGATGGCCAGGCGCTCGCCGTCCCGCGTGCACGGCGCGCTGTAGCGGTTGCACCCGGCGGTGCCGGTGATCCTGCCGTCGTCGGCGAACGAGGCGTCGATCGTCGTCCCCGGCACCACGGCGGTTCCGCCGATCGTCGCCGCGACCCAGCGGCTCACGGCACCGACCGGTAGAGCCGCAGGAACGCGGGTTCGAACCGGGCCGGCCAGAAGCGCGACGCCAGCAGGTTGGTGGCCCGCCAGTCCGTGACCATGGTGGCGTAGCCCGCGGCGTGCGCCCACGCCATGCAGGCGGCGGCCAGGGCGCTGCCGACGCCGCTGCCACGCACCTCGGGCAGCGTCGCACCGAAGCTGAGCAGGCACTGGCCGGTCGGCCGGGCGGGGCCCGAGTGCGTACTCGACAGCTCCACGGGCGCGACCTCGAACACGCCGGCGATCCGGCCGTCGACCTCGGCCACGAGGATGCCGATGTCGGGCGAGACGACGTCCTCGGCCAGCGCCGTGCGCAGCTCCTCGTCGCTTGGCGCGGGCCGAGTCGAGAAGACCGGCGACCGGCCATGCACCTCGTCGACCGCGTGGCCGAGCAGCACCAGGGCATCGACGTCGTCCGTCGTGGCGACGCGCACGCCATCAGGCCACGCCGTGTCGCGAACGGTCTGGATGCCGTGCACCTGCTGGCAGCCGAACGAGAGCCGCCACCACGCGTCCAGCCAGACCGCAGGGCCCGCGGGGACGAGCGCGTAGTGGCGATGATGGCCCTCGTCGACCCACCGCTGCGCGGCGACGCCGTACAGGTCGCGGATCGTCTCGGCCCGCTCGGCGGCCGCGCCGGCGCTGCCGACCAGCACGTTGGCGCCCCAGGCCTCCCCGGGCTGCGGGGCGGCGATCAGGTAGCCGACCAGCGTCCCTCGCTGGAGCGCGGCCGCCGAGCGGGCCGAGACGATCCGCGACCTGTACGGCGTCGCCGCGCAGCGGTGGGTCGACGAGGGCCATCATCGCCACTACGCGCTCGTCCC
>DATLLN010000200.1:0-3729 GCA_035537835.1 Gaiellales bacterium | reverse complement strand
CGATCCTCGACGAGACCGACTCCGGGCTTGACATCGACGCGCTGCGGATCGTCGCGGACGGCGTCAACAGCCTGGTCGGCCCGGAGATGGGCGCGCTCGTCATTACTCACTACTCGCGGCTGCTTCGTTACATCAAGCCGCAGCACGTGCACGTGCTGGTCGACGGCCGGATCGTCCGCTCGGGCGGACCCGAGGTGGCCGACGAGCTTGAACGCGATGGCTACACGCCGTACGGCGTGGTCGAGGAGGCGGTCTAGATGGCTGAGCGCACCGAGCTCACCCCCGAGGAGACCCAGGCAACACAGATCGGCGAGTACAAGTACGGGTTCCACGACGACTTCACGCCGGTGTTCCAGACGGAGCGCGGCCTGACGGAGGACATCGTCCGCCAGATCTCCGCGCACAAGTCGGAGCCGGAGTGGATGACGGAGTACCGGGTGAAGAGCCACCGGCACTTCGTCGACCGGCCGATGCCGAAGTGGGGCGCCGATCTCTCGACGATCGACTTCGAGAGCATCTACTACTACATGAAGCCGGTCGACCAGCAGGCCCATTCGTGGGACGACCTGCCCGACGGCATGCGCGAGACGTGGGACAAGCTGGGCATCCCCGAGGCCGAGAAGAAGTACCTGGCCGGCGTCGGCGCCCAGTACGAGTCCGAGGTCGTCTACCACAACCTCCAGGAGGATCTCGCCAAGCAGGGTGTGCTGTTCCTGGACATGGACTCCGCGCTGCGCGAGCACGAGGATGTTGTCCGCCGCTACTTCGGCACGATCATCCCGTACAACGACAACAAGTTCGCCGCGCTGAACTCGGCCGTCTGGTCGGGCGGCTCGTTCATCTACGTGCCCAAGGGCGTCAAGGTGGAGCTGCCGCTGCAGGCCTACTTCCGGATCAACGCCGAGAACATGGGCCAGTTCGAGCGGACGCTGATCATCGTCGACGAGGACGCCTACGTGCACTACGTCGAGGGCTGCACCGCGCCGATCTACTCCAGCGACTCGCTGCACTCGGCCGTGGTCGAGATCCACGTCGCGAAGGGCGGCCGCTGCCGGTACACGACCATCCAGAACTGGTCGAACAACGTCTACAACCTGGTCACCAAGCGGGCTGTCGCCGAGGCGGGCGCGACGATGGAGTGGGTCGACGGCAACCTCGGCTCGCAGATCACGATGAAGTACCCGGCCGTCATCCTGAACGGTGAGGGCGCTCACGGCGAGGTGCTCTCGATCGCCTTCGCCGGCAAGCACCAGCACCAGGACGCGGGCGGCAAGATCACGCATGCGGCGCCCAACACCACCTCGGTGATCACCTCGAAGTCGATCTCCAAGGACGGCGGCCGCTCCAGCTACCGCGGTCTGCTGCAGGTCAACAGCGGAGCGGTCGGCTCGAAGTCGAAGGTCGTCTGCGACGCGCTGATCATCGACGACGAGAGCCGGACGGACACCTATCCGTACATCAACATCGACGAGAACGACGTCGACATCGGCCACGAGGCAACCGTCTCCAAGATTGGCGACGAGCAGCTGTTCTACCTGATGAGCCGCGGCCTCTCCGAGGAGGAGGCGTCCGGCATGATCGTCGCCGGGTTCGTCGAGCCGATCACCAAGGAGCTGCCGCTGGAGTACGCGGTCGAGCTCAACCGCCTGATCCAGCTGCAGATGGAGGGATCGGTCGGATGACCCGGACCGTGTCCGAGCCCGCCTGGCTGGCGGGTCGGCGTGAGGCTGCGCGCGAGCGCTACGGAGCGCTCCCCGTGCCGACCAACCGCGAGGAGGCGTGGCGCTTCACGAACCTCCGCGGGTTCGATCCCGACGCCTACGAGGTGCAGCAGCCCGAGCTGGCGCTGAACGAGGCCGATGTGCCGGAGGGCGTGTGGTTCGGGAGCATCGCCCGGGCGGTCGAGGAGTGCCCCGAGCTGGTCGAGCGCCACTACGGCACGGTGGTGGCCGACGACGAGAAGTTCGCCGCCGGCAACGCCGCCGAGTGGCGCGACGGCGTGTTCCTGCACGTGCCGGCCGGCGTCGAGGTCGCCGTGCCGCTGCGGGCGTCGCTCCAGCTGGCTGAGGCTGGGGTGGTGCACTATCGCGCGCTGATCGTGCTCGAGCGCGGTGCGCGGGCCGTGTTCAGCGAGGAGTTCTCGTCCACCGCGGCCGGCTACGTCAACGCCGTGGTCGAGCTGGTGGTCGGCGACGAGGCGCGCCTCGAGTACGTGACCACGCAGCGGCATCATCCCGAGGCGCGCCAGTTCGGCACCCACCGCGGTGTCGTCGGGCGCGATGCCGAGCTCGACTGGGTCGCCATCGGCCTGGGAGGCACGCGTGCGAAGTCGCGGATGGAGAGCTACCTGGCCGATCGCGGCGCGCACGTCAAGGTGACCGGCGCGTATTTCCTGCGCGGCACCGAGCACGCGGACTACGACACGACGCAAGAGCATGCGGCGCCGGACACGACCAGCGACCTCTACTTCAAGGGCGTGCTGGACGACCGGGCGCGGTCGGTGTGGCGCGGCGTGATCCGGGTCGACAAGGGCGCGCAGAAGACCGACGCCTACCAGGAGAACCGCAACCTGCTGCTGACGCCGCAGGCGCACGCCGACTCGATTCCCGGCCTGGAGATCCAGGCCAACGACGTCCGCTGCACGCACG
The DNA here is from genome assembly GCA_035537835.1 of Gaiellales bacterium. GTDB lineage: Bacteria > Actinomycetota > Thermoleophilia > Gaiellales > JAICJC01 > DATLLN01. The sequence goes on along the minus strand of DATLLN010000200.1, from coordinate 1,081 downwards.
GCGCGACGATCGGCCAGATCGACAAGCTCCAGCTCTTCTATCTCACCAGCCGCGGGCTCTCCCGCAGCGAGGCCGAGCAGCTGATCGTGCGCGGCTTCTTCCAGCCCGTGCTCGACCGGATCGGCTCGGACGAGGTGCGCGAGACGCTGGCCGCGGCGATCGATCAACGGCTGCCCGCCGGGTGATGTGACCGAAGCTCAGGCGTTGCTCGAGCGGTCGCTCGTCCCGATCGTGGATGAGGTCGCGCGCCTGCGGCCGGGAGGCGCCCATATCATCGACGTCCACACCCACCTGGGTCTGGACGAGGACGGGATGACGCTCGACCCGGCGGGCCTGATCGAGATGCTCGACCAGGTCGACGCGCAGCAGGCCGTCGTCTTCCCTCTGCACGACCCCGAGCGCTCGCCGGCGTACCGGCTGCCCAACGACCGGGTGCTGGACTGGGCCGCGGGCAGCGACGGCCGCCTGATCCCCTTCTGCCGCCTCGATCCGGCCGAGCAGCCGGTGGCCGAGGCGGAGCGCTGCCTCGGGCTGGGGGCGCGGGGGATCAAGCTGCATCCGCGCGCCCAGGCGTTCGGCCTGGCGGGCCAGGTCGAGCCGATCTTCGCGCTGGCCGAAGAGGCGCACGTCCCAATCTTGATCCACGCCGGCCGCGGCCTGCCCGACACGTTCGCGGCCGAGCTGGTCGAGGTGGCCAACAAGCATCCCGGGGCCGGGCTGATCATGGCCCACGTCGGCGTCGCCGACCAGGCGGTGATGGGCGACGGCCTGCGCGACCATCCGCGCGCGGTGTTCGACAGCTCGTGGCTGTCGACGATCGACATGCTGTCGCTGTTCACGCGCGTCCCAGCTGAGCGCATCGCGTTCGGCTCCGATCCGCCGTACGGCCGCACGCTGACCGGGCTGTTCCTGCTGCTGCGCACCGCGGCATGCCTCGGGCTCTCGCCCGAGGTCCAGCGGCACATGCTGGGCGGCGCGGCGCAGCGGCTGATCGCCGACGAGGAGCTGCTGCCGGCTTCCACCCCGCCCGCACCGCAGCGGCTGCTGGTCGACGCCCGGCTGATCCGGCTGCACACGGGCC
>DATLLN010000199.1:0-2729 GCA_035537835.1 Gaiellales bacterium | reverse complement strand
ACGGGCAATAGCACCGCCCAGCGCCGGTTCACGCGCCACAGGATCGGCAGCGCGACGACGATGAGGACGATGAGCCCGAGGCCACCCAGGCTCGTCACCAGCTCCATTGGCAGCTGCAGCGCCTCGTAGCGAAGCAGGCGTACCCACGCCCGCGTGCCGTAGTCGAGCGCAAACAGCTGCTGCTGGGCGGCCAGGATGGCGAGGGCCAGATAGCCGACAAACGACACCAGCGCGCCGAAGAGCAGGCGGCGCGGCCTGCCCCGGCTGACGACCCGGCGGATGGACGAGCGGCCAGCAGTGCTCACGGGACCTACCACTCCATACTATTCTGAGACCGTCAGCGATGCGCGGGGTCAAGGCCGTCTTCCTGGTCCTCGGCGCCCTCCTGCTGGGTGTCCTCGTCTACCGCGTCGGCGCCGAGCCGATCTTGCAGACGCTGGGCCGCCTCGCCTGGTGGCAGTTCGCGGTGGTCTGCCTGCCGTACGCGGTGATCACGGCGGCCGACACGCTCGGCTGGCGCTTCGCGTTCACGCATGATCGGGCGCCGTTCTGGCGACTGTACGGCGCCCGGCTGGCCGGCGAGGCGCTCAATGTCGTCACCGCGGTCGGCGCCGTCGGGGGCGAGGCCGCCAAGGCGTGGCTCGTGCGGCGCGACGTCACCTACGAGGAGAGCGTGCCGTCGGTGGTCGTGGCCAAGACGACCCTTACCATCGCCCAGGCCCTCTTCCTGCTGCTCGGCCTGGCGCTGGCGTGGCTCACGCTACCCGTCGGCGCCGACGTCCTGCGCGGGATGCTCTGGCTGCTGGTCGTGGAGGTGCTGGCGGTGGGCGGCTTCGTAGGCGCCCAGGTCGCCGGGCTGGTGGCACGCGGGGGCCGGCTGCTGAAGATGTTTGGCGCCATCGATGACACCGCCTCGGCCGAGACCCTCGATCGCGCGCTCCGCGGTTACTACTCTCGAGAGTGGCGACGGTTCAGCCTGTCGATCGTGTTCCACCTGCTCGGCTGGCTGCTGGGTGCTGTCGAGGCCGTCGTCGTGCTGTGGGCGCTGGGCATAAGCGCGCCGCTGGCGACGGCAACGGTGATCGAGGCGCTGGGTTCGGGCGTGCGCTTCGCGACGTTCCTGGTCCCGGCCAGCCTCGGTCCCTTCGAGGCCGCCAACGCGGCGGCCTTCGGCGCACTCGGCTTCGGTGCCGGCGCCGGCCTGGCGTTCAGCTTCGTCCGGAGGGCGCGTCAGGCGGTGTGGATCGTCATCGGCCTGGCCGTGCTGGTGGGCATGCGGTGGTCGGCGCGCCGCGCCGCCGCCGCTGCGCCGCCGGCCTGACCTCAGGCCTTCTCGACCGGCGGATCGCCCTCGCCCTCGATCGTGCGTTGCCGCAGCGCCTCCAGGGCGCCCGGCGGCACCAGCAACGGCAGCCCCCGGCGGCGCACGAGCAGCTCGTCGCGGCGCCACGGCGTCGTCACCTGAACGCGCCGGCCGCGGTACAGGGCGACGCCGCGCCAGCGGCCGGGCAGCCGGAACATCACGCGCAGGAGCCGCCACAGCAGCCCGATCTTCGAGACGCGCGGCACCACGAACACGTCGAAGAGCCCGTCGATGGGCGAGGCCGTCGGCGTCAGCGCCAGGAAGCCCCGGTACGTCTCGACGTTGGCGACGGTTACCAGCACCGCGTCGTCGGCCACGGGCCGGCCGTCGACGACCACCTGGAACGAGGCCAACCGCGTCCGGAACAGAAAGCGGTGGGCGACCCCGTAGTAGTAGAGGTGGCGCAGAAACCGCCGGCGCGGCTGCTTGCGACCCCGCTCGGCGACCTGCTGGATGTGCTCGAGGAATCCGTAGCTGCGGTGCGAGAGGAACAGGTCATCCCCGCCCTCGCGCTTGACGACACCCACGTCCACCGCCCGCACCTCGCCCTCGTCCAGCAGCCGCACCACCTCGCGGGCGTGCGCCGGATAGCCGAAGACCTGGGCGAAGACGTTGCCGAAGCCGTTGGGCACCGGCACCAAGGCGGCGCCGGCCCGGATCGCCGCCACCGCGGCCGCGCTGAGCGTCGCATCGCCGCCGATGCACAGGACGTGCGTGGTGCCGGGCGGGCAGCGCTCGGCCCATTCCCCCAGCGCGGTGAGGTCGGCGAACGAGTGCACGTTCACCGCGTGGCCCCGGCGCTTGAGCCGGACGGACAGCTGGCGCGCGGTGGCCCTCGCCCGGCCCTCGCCCGAGCCCGGCGTGACGACGATCTGCACGCTGCCCTCTGCGCGCGGGTGCCGCGCAGAGTCCGACGGTGCCACGCTAGGTGACGACCTGGCGCCCGGTGGCCCGCAGCAGCCGACGGTCCTCGTCCGCCGTCGGCGCCGGCGCGACGCGCACCACGAGGTCCTGCGTGAAGGTGCGAATCACCTTGCCCTCCGGCCACCCGGCGCCGTACGGCTCCTCACCGCCAGCCACCGCCCGGATGCCGTCGCGCACGATGCGCCGCAGCATGATGACGCCGCGATCCGTCGAGGCCAGGTGCTCGAGAGCGTGGACGGCGACGGTCCGCTGGCTCGACTGCGCGTCGAAGTCGGCCGGGAAGCGCTGGCGCTCCGCGTACGAGCGGTCGCCCGACTGTCCGAAGCCCGGCTGGGCCACCTGCTCGGCCGTGAGCCCCCAGGCCGGATCGACCTGGGCCAGCTCGAAGTTCGTCGTCGAGGTCTCGTCGTTGGGCACCGCCCAGCGGATGATGACCGGGCGG
>DATLLN010000198.1:0-3573 GCA_035537835.1 Gaiellales bacterium | reverse complement strand
CACCTCCGCTTTCCGGAGGAGCTGTTCAACGTCCAGACGCGGATGTTCGGCCGCTACCACGTCACGTCGCCCCAGCAGTTCTTCCGGAGCGACGACCTGTGGACCGTGCCCGAGGGCCAGACGACCGAGCAGACGCTCCCGTCCGAGGCCTATTACGTGGTGATGCGCATGCCGGGCGAGGAGCAGGCGGAATTTCTGCTGCTCCAGCCGATGGTGCCCCGCAACCGCAACAACATGATCGCGTGGGTCGCCGCCCGGATGGATCCCGGCGTCTACGGCACCACGCGCGTCTATCGGTTCCCGGCGGACACCAGCGTGTTCGGGCCGGCGCAGATCGAATCCAGGATCGACGCGGACGGCACGATCAGCGAGCAGATCACGCTCTGGAGCCAGGCCGGCAGCACCGTGGTCCGGGGCAACCTCATCGTGATCCCGGTCGGCGAATCGATCGTCTACCTCCAGCCGTTCTACCTGCAATCGACCGCCGCCGCGCTGCCGGAATTCCAGCGGATCGTCGTGGCCTCGCCGCGCGAGGTCGTCTGGTCGCGAACCCTCGGGGACGGGCTGCGGTTGCTGCTCGCGGCCGAGGCGGGCGGGGAAACGCCGCCGCCGGGTGCCGGCGAGTCGCCGGGCCCGAGCCCGGGACCGAGCGCGTCGCCGACCGAGCCACCGGCCGGGTCGCCCGGCCCTGGCACGGCCCTGCCCGACACGGTCAACGAGCTGATCGATTACGCCAACCTGCACTACGAGCTTGCCCAGCAGGCACTGCGCGACGGCGACCTGGCGACGTACGGGGAAGAGATCGAGCTGGTCGGCGCGGCGCTCCAGGAGCTCGACCGGCTGGGAGCCAGCCCGGCGCCATGAGCTGGGGCGCGGGGCTTGCGGCTGCGCTCCTCGTCATCCTGCCCCGGCCCGCGTCGTGGATCGTCGGTCTCGCCGCGTTCCTGGTCCGTGGCGGCATCCTGCTGTTCCTGCTGCCGATCGTCGTGCTGCCGTCGCCGGTGGGGCTGGCGAACATCCTCGGGCCGACCGTCGCCACGTTCTGGCTCGGCGGGATGTCGCTCGGGTTCGCGACGCTGGTGACCGCGATCTTTGCCGCGTTCTTCGTATGGTTGATCGTGGGCGGCTGGGTCGCCGCGGTCACGGAACGTGACCTGATCGAGCTGGTCGTTGCCGACGATGACCTCGGCGCAGGCGGCTCGATCCCGAACCCCTCCCCGGTGCGCCGGCGCGGCCGGATCTGGCGCATCGTGCTGCTGCGTTTCGCCGCGTACGTGCCGCTGGCGATCGCCCTCGGATACGGCTCGCTCCGGCTGGTGCAGGCGACCTATCGCGAGCTGACGCTCCCGAGCGACGTGGTGACGCCGATCGCGTGGCGGGTCGTCGCCACGGTCCCGGACGCCGTGCTCCTGATCGTCGTGACGTGGGTGCTGGGCGAGACGCTCGGCTCGCTCGGAGCGCGCCGGCTGGTGGTCTGGGGCCAGTCCCTGGATCGGTCCTACGCCGGTGCCTGGGCGGACCTGCTTCGCCATCCGCTGTCCACGCTTGGGACGTTCGCGTTGCCGCTGCTTGCGACGGTGTTCGTCGTGACGCCGATCGTGCTGGCGGCCGGCGTGGTCTGGGACTTCCTGCGTGGAGAGCTCGGGGGCGCGTCCGGCGACGACGGGCTCGCACTGCTGCTCACGATGCTGATCTTCGTCGCGACATGGTCAGCCGGGCTGCTCGTGGCCGGGCTCGCGGCGGCATGGCGGAGTGCGGCGTGGACCGTAGATGCAGTACGGATGCGGGGGACGTTCGGGGTAGTGCGGCATGGCCCCTCGGGGGAGTGGAACCGCGCGGAGGCTTCCGGCAGCCTTGAACGCCCCGCCTGATCGGGGTCGGCACGAGGTACGTCATGGTCGCGGAATCGCACGCCTGCCCCTCCTGCGGGGATTCCGTCCCGCCCGGCCGCCTGTCCTGCCCGCACTGCGGGTCGGTGATCGCCGCTGTCGCGCGGCGGATCGACGGGGCGCCCGTTGCGGCACCGTGGCCGGTGGCACCCGCGCCGGAACCGGAACCGGCTCCGATCGAGGCGGCCCCTGCGGCGCCGACTGGTGCCGAGCTCGCGTCCGCCGCCGAGGTTGAGCCGGCGGTCACCGCCGATCTCCAGAACGAAGAGCCCGCCCTGGAACCGGACCCCGAGCCATACAAGCCCTGGCCGATGCCGGCGGTCACCGAGCCGCCGACGGCACCGACCGAGCCTGCCGTCGGGACCTACATCCCGCCCGCTCCTGTCGAACCGCCCGCGCCGATCGAGACCGACGACAGGCCGGTCGATCTCCCGCCCGCGCCCATGTTCCCGCGCGCCTGGGATCCCGCCGGGGCTGCAGCCGGCGAGGGCGTCATGGCCGCGACGGCTCCAGCGACTGCCTCACGGCTGCCTGCAATCACCATGCCCCGGATCGATCGCGACCGGGTCGAGGAAGCGGCCGACGCCATGATGCTCGTCGGCGCGTTCGGTCTCGTCCTTGCGTTCCTCGCTCCGTGGGCGCGCGTCGTCATCGGTTCGCGCGGCACCGGCTACATGGACACCTGGGGTCTCGCCGGATCCGGCCACGTCGCGCTGTTCATCCTGGCGCTTGGAATCCTCGCCCTGGCCGTCTTCCAGAACCCGATCGGGCGCTGGCTGCGGACGGGCGTGCTTGGTGTCGCGCTCGGGTCGTTCGTGCTCGGTCTGGCGTGGCCGTATGTCGTTGGCCCGCTCGGAGCGGGACCGGGCGCCCTCCTCGCCTGGGTGTCCGGGCTGGTGATGCTCATCGCCGGCATGGTCAGCCTGCTCGTGCTCCGTCACGCCGCCCTGCCGCCGGACGTCTGAGCGCACGCTGACCGCGATCCGGGGCTGCCGATCTCCTTTGCTACACTGCCCCGGACGTTGACGAAGGCGGCCCGAACCCCAACGGCGGACCGCAGACCGGAGGCACCCAGCCAGGGCCCATGGATCAGATCCTCCAGACGATCGGCGACACGATCGGCGACTTCTTCGCGAACCCGATCGTCCAGCTGTCGATCCAGCTGCTGTTCGCCTACCTCGTGGTCATCTGGCTGGCGACGTCGTACTGGGCGTTCCGCGACATGCAGCAGCGGACGGCCAACCCGGTTGCCCCGTATCTCGCGGCAGCGGGCGTGATCCTGTTCACCCCGTTCTTCTTCTTCTTCTTCGTCTGGATCTACAAGATCATCCGGCCGCACGAGAAGATCGGCGAAGTCTGGGAGCGCAACCTGGCCGAGGAGGCGCTTCTCGCCGAGGTGGAGTCGATCCATCACTGCCCGACCTGCGACCGGCGCGTCAACGAGGAATGGATCATCTGCCCGACGTGTCGCACGCGGCTGAACCGGGTCTGCCCGAACTGCAGCCGGCTGGTCGGCCTCGACTGGTCGCTGTGCGCGTGGTGTGGCAAGGACTTCGAACGGCGCGAGCCGGCCGCCGCCACCCTGGAGCCGCTGCCGGGCGGCCTCGACCAAACCGGCCGCATCGCGGCCCCGCAGGCGCGTCCGTCGCTCCGTGCGACACGGCCGTCCCGACCGGGTAACACG
>DATLLN010000197.1:0-13096 GCA_035537835.1 Gaiellales bacterium | reverse complement strand
AGGGCTCCATCGACCCGGACACGTCGCACAGCACCACCAGCCGGCGGGGCACCAGCTTGGGCCGGCGCCACGAGCGCTCGAGCGGCAGGCCGCCGGTGTGCATCGCCTGGCGCAGCGTGCGCCTGGCGTCCAGCACGCCTCCGTTGTGTGCCGGGGTCAGCCGCCGCGACCGGCGCAGCGGGCGCAACGCCGCCAGCTGCACCATCAGCCGGCGCAGCCGACGCAGCTCCGACGGCGTCATCTGGGCGAAGTCCCGGCGCCGCAGCAGCTCCTCCGGCGACGCCATCGCCGCCGCCTGCTCGGGCTCCTCCGCGTCGTCCTCCGGCGCCTCATCAAGCATGTGGGTCGGGACGATCGGCGGCGGCGCAGCCGGCGTGTCGATGCCCACGTCGGGCGGCCGGCCGCCCACCTGCGGGACCGGCACGCGCTCCCAAAACGCCGTGAACGCCACGTCGAACGGCTCCAGGTCGTCGTGCCGCGAGACCAGCGTGCAGCGCAGCGCGTGGTAGACCTGGTCGCGCGACGTCAGATCGACGGCGTCCAGGCCGCGCAGCGCGTCCTGCAGCCTGCCGGGGCCGACCTCGAGGCCGGCCTCGCGGAGGATCCGGCCGAACGTGACAAGCTTGCGGGCGACGGCGTCGCCGCGGCTCATCGCGCCCGGGCCTCTCCCACGAGCTCGCGGAGTCCGCGGTCGCGCACCCGCTCGACATCCTCGTGGTACTTCAGCACCGAGCCCAGCGTCGCGTCCACGACCTCGGCGTCGAGCTCCTCCTGGCCCAGCGCCAGCAGCGCCTGCGTCCAGTCGATGGTCTCGGCGACGCCCGGCGCCTTCGCCAGGTCGAGCTCGCGCAACGCCCCGACGAACGCGGCGGCCTCGCCGGCCAGCCGTTCTGGGACGCCTGGCACACGAGCCTTCACGATCTCGATCTCCCGCTCCAGCGAGGGGTGGCCGATCCAGTGGTAGAGGCAGCGGCGCTTGAGCGCGTCGTGCAGCTCGCGCGTGCGGTTCGACGTGAGGATCACGCGCGGCCGGACGGTGGCGGCGACCGTCCCGATCTCGGGGATCGTCACCTGGAAGTCGGAGAGCAGCTCCAGCAAGAAGGCCTCGAACTCGTCGTCGGCGCGGTCGATCTCGTCGATCAGCAGCACCGGCGGGATCGCGTCGTCGTGCTCGATCGCGTCCAGCAGCGGCCGCCGCTCCAGGAACTCGCGCGAGAAGAGCTCGTGCAGCGTCTCCCGGGCGTCCTGTGCGCTTCCGGCCTCCAGCGTGCGGATGTAGAGCAGCTGGCGCGAGTAGCTCCAGTCGTACAGCGCGTGGGCGACGTCGATGCCCTCGTAGCACTGCAGCCGGATCAGGCGCGCGCCGGACAGCTCGGCCAGCACCTTCGCGAGCTCGGTCTTGCCCACGCCGGCCTCGCCCTCGAGCAGCAGCGGCTTCTCCAGCACGATCGACAGGTGGAGCACCGTGGCCAGCCCGCGGTCGGCCAGGTAGGCGTGCTCGCGCAGCGACGTCGCGAGGTCGTCGACGCTGGAGGGAAGCTGCTCGGCCATGGTCTCAGCGTAGCTATTCGGCGGTGATGCCCGGCCACGACGCGTGGGTGTTCTCGATGCCGCCGTCGATCACGACCGTCTGCCCGGTGATGTACGACGCGGCGGGCGACGCCAGGAAGGCGATCGTGTCCGCCACCTCCTCCGCCGTGCCCATACGGCCCATCGGCACGAACTTCGCGAGCTCGTCCAGATCGTCGCCGTACTGCTTCATCCCCTCGGTTGCGATCCACCCCGGGGCCACGCAGACGACGCCGATGTCGAACCGGCCCCACTCGACGGACAGCACGCGGGCGACGGCCTCCGTGCCGGAACGCGCGGCGGACGAGTGCACCATGCCCGGGATGCCGCGGGTCGGGCAGAGGACGACCGAGACGATGCGGCCGCCGCGGTTGGGGATCATCGATCGGATGCCGACCTGCTGGGTCAGGTACCAGGGGGCGTCCAGGTTGAGGCGCCGCACCGCGGCCCAGCCGTTGGGGGTGATCTCCTCGGCCGGCGCCGTGAACTGGCCGCCGGCATTGTTGACGAGCACGTCGATGCGGCCGTGCGCCTCCAGGGCGAGGTCGATCAGCGCGTCCGCCACCTCGGGCTCCCGGATGTCGCCGGGCAGCGTCAGGCAGTCGGCCTCCCCGATCGCGGCCTGCGTCTCGGCCAGCGGCTCCGGGCGACGGCGCTGGCCCTGCACCGCGACGGCTGCAAGGTCGTGATCTCCGGCCGTCGCCCGGCCGATGCCGGTGCCGCCGCCGGTGACGATCGCGATCCGGCTCACGAGGCGCGGAAGCTCTCGGCCGAGTGCGCGAGCATCCCCTGCGCGAGCCTCTCCAGCTCCAGCGAGACCTCCAGCGGGCTGTCCGCCGAGCGGTCGATCAGCCCGCGGGTGATCTCCAGCGCGAGCTGCGGCTGGGCCGCCATGATCCCCGCCCATTCGACCGCCGCGGCCTCCGCCTCGCCCTCCGCGACCAGCCGGTTGACGACGCCCAGCTCGGCCGCGCGGGCCGCGTCGAACCGCTGGCCGAGGAGGATCAGCTCTTTCGCCCGGGCCGGGCCGATCGTCCGGGTCAGGCGGGTCACCCCGCCGGCGCTGGGCAGGATGCCCAACGAGACCTCGGTCAGCTGGAAGCGCGCCGTCTCGTCGGCGACCCGCAGGTCGGCCGACAGCGCGAGCTCCAGGCCGCCGCCGATCGCCCAGCCGGAGATGGCGGCGATCGAGGGCTGCGCCAGCGCCGGCAGCGCCTCCCACAGGCGTCCCGGGCCGCGGTAGTAGCGGACGGTCGCCTCGGGGCTCGGATCCGTGAACTCGGTGAGGTCGGCGCCGGCCGAGAACGCCCGCTGCGAGCCGGTCACGACCACGGCGCGCGACTCCCGCACCGCGTCCGACGCCAGCGCGGCCAGGTACTGCTCGCACAGCTCCTCGGACAGCGCGTTCAGCTTCTCGTCGCGGCACAGCCTGACGACCACGACGCCGTCCTGCTTGGGCTCCGCGCGTACCAGGGGATCCGGCATGGCCGCCGAATCTACCGCAGACGCCACCTCGCGCAGCGCGCCAGGGTGCCGGCCCCTACCGCAAAACGGGGATCCCCCTGTACGCCGGTCCGGGGAGGACGCGTGACGTTCGGCGCTCAAACTGCACCATGTATCTGCCGATACACGCTGTATGCCCCAGCTCCGTGGTCGTGCGACGGATCGCGACCGGAGAGAGCTCGAAGTCCTCCACCGCGTCGCCGTCACCCTCAGCCAATCGCTGTCGCTGGCCGACGTCCTGACGTCGCTGACCCGTGAGCTCGTGTACGGCGTCGAGCGCGCCAGCGAGGTGGCCATCTCGCTCTGGAACCAGCACGAGGACGTGCTGGTCGACGCCGCCTGCTGGACGGCTCACGGACCGCCGGCGTGGCCGCGCGGTCAGGAGGTCAACTCGCTGGCGCTCTACCCGGAGACCCGCGAGCTGCTCAGCCGCGGGCACGGACACCGCGAGTTCCGGATGACCGACCCGGCGATCAAACCGGACGACCGCGAGGTGCTCGAGCACTGGGGATGGCGCTCGTCGATCGAGCTGCCGCTGGTGGTCGAGGGCCGGTCGGTGGGCCTGATCGAGGTCGCCGACTACCGCTCGGCCCGGCGCTGGACGGAGCGCGACATCTCGTTCATCCAGACGATCGCCAGCCAGGCGGCGATGGCCGTGCGCAACGCCCAGCTGTACGAGGATCTGCAGCGGCAGGCCGACCGCGACCCGCTGACCGACGTCCTCAACCACCGCGCGTACTACGACCGGCTGACCCAGGAACTGGCCCGCGCGCATCGCGCCGGCTCGTCCGTCGGCGTGCTGGTGCTCGACCTCGACGACTTCAAGGCGATCAACGACGTCCGCGGCCACCTGGCCGGCGACCGGGCGCTGCGCGACGCGGCGGCGGCGATCACCGGCGCGTGCCGCGTGTGCGACGTGGCCGGCCGGCTGGGCGGCGACGAGTTCGGTGTGATCCTGCCCGACGTCTCGATGGAGGCCGAGCTGGTCGCGCGCCGAGTGCTGGACGTGGTCGGCCGCCAGGCCGGCCTGTCGGCGTCGATCGGGGTGGCCGTGTCGGCCCCCGGCGAGATCGACGCACTGGCGCTGATGACCCGCGCGGACGTGTCGCTGCTCGAGGCGAAGCGCCAGGGCAAGCGCACATACCGGCTGGCAGCATGAGGGGCGACCGCGACCGGCGGGAGCTGGAGGTGCTGCACCGCTTGGCCGTCAGCCTCCCCCGCTCGCTCACGGTGACCGGCGTGACTGACGCCCTGGCCGAGGGCCTGGTCGACGCGATCGAGCGTGCCTGCGAGTGCACGATCACGTCGTGGGAGCGGGATGCCAACACGCTGTCGGTGCTGTCCGTGTGCGAGCCCGGCGGCATCGAGCCCAGCTGGCGCGGTGTCGTCTACGACCTGGCCGACTGGCCGGAGAGCCTGGCCGTGCTCGAGGCCGGCTCGGAGCATCGCGAGTTCTGCCTGAGCGACCCATCGCTCGAGCCCAGTGTTCGCGAGCAGGTCGAGGAGTGGACGTGGGCCAGTTGGATCTGCTTCCCGCTGGTGGTCGAGAAGCGCGCGGTCGGGCTGATCGAGCTGGCCGACTACGACAGCGCCGAGCCCTGGTCGCCGCGGGACATCAGCTTCGGGCAGACGATCGCGACGCAGGCCGCGCTGGCGGTCCGCAACGCCCAGCTGTACGAGGATCTGCAGCGGCAGGTCGATCACGACTCGCTGACCGGGCTGCTCAACCACGGCGCGTTCTACAGCCGCGTCGACGAGGAGCTCGAGCGGATCCGCCGCAGCGGCCGGCCTGCGGCGGCGCTGGTGGCCGACCTGGACGACTTCAAGCTGGTCAACGACCGGCACGGGCACCCGGCGGGCGACCGGGCGCTGCGGCGCGTCGCCGATGCGCTGCGCGCCGTGTGCCGCGCGGGCGACGTCGCCGGGCGGATCGGCGGCGACGAGTTCTGCGTGCTGCTGGTCGACCTCGAGGGCGACGCCGGGCAGGTCGCCGAGCGGCTGGCGCGGGTGATCGAGATGGAGGCGGGCGTCTCGGTGTCCGTCGGCGTGGCCGTCTGCCGGGGCAGCGACCGCGCCGCCGCCGAGGCGATCGCGCGAGCCGACCGCGCGCTGCTCGACGCCAAACGGGCGGGCAAGCACACCTTCCGCCTGGCTGCCTGAGCCTAGGCTTCCGGCATGCGCCGTTGGCTGATCGCGCTGCCCGTGCTGCTCGCTGCCTGCGGCTGCGCGTCGTCGGGAGGTGACGCGGCCACATCACCGGCGACGTCGTCGCCCCCGCCGGCTGCAGGCTCCAGCCAGGCGCCGCCGCCGGCCGGCATCCGCCTGGCGCCGGTGCTGACCGGCCTCGACAGCCCGGTCGACGTCGTCTTCCCTCCCGGTGACCCGTCGCACATGGTGGTCGTCGAGCAGGGCGGCGACGCCGTGGTGTTCGAGGACGGGCACCGGCTGGGGCGTCCGCTGCTCGACCTCCGCGGCAAGGTGTCGACCGGGAGCGAGCAGGGGCTGCTGGGGCTGGCCTTCGCGCCGAGATTCCCGGACGACCCGCGAATCGTGGTCAACTACACCGACCCGTCCGGCGACACGAACGTGATCAGCTACCGGGTCAGCGACTGGCGCGCCGACCCGTCCTCCGCGAAGCGGCTGCTGTTCGTCGACCAGCCGTACTCGAATCACAATGGCGGCGACGTCGTGTTCGGCCCGGACGGCCGGCTGTACATCGGGATGGGCGACGGCGGCAGCGCGGGCGACCCCGGCAACCGCGCGCAGAATCCGGACGTGCTGCTGGGCAAGCTGCTGCGGATGGACATCGACCACCCGCGGCCGCAGATCTACGCGCTGGGCCTGCGCAACCCCTGGCGGTTCTCGTTCGACCGGGAGACCGGCGACCTGTGGATCGGCGACGTCGGGCAGGGGGCGTGGGAGGAGATCGACCATCTGCCGGCGGGCGCGCCGGCGGGCACGAACTTCGGCTGGAACCTGTACGAGGGCGACCACGAGTACAACGCGACCTCGCCGGCGGGTCCGCAGTTCACGAACCCGGTCGCCGAGTACAGCCACAACCTCGGGTGCTCGGTGACCGGCGGGTTCGTGTACCGCGGCCCGTCGATCCCTGCGCTCGACGGGCGCTACGTGTACGGCGACTACTGCAGCGGCCGGCTGTGGTCGCTCGCCCCCGGCGGGAAGCCGCGGCTGCTGGCGCTCGAGGTGCCCGGGTTGACCTCGTTCGGCGAGGATCCCGACGGCCGGGTGTTCGCCGTGTCGCAGTCCGGGAAGGTGCTCCGGTTCGAGGCCGGCTGAGGGCTGGATTCGGCGGCGCGAGCAACTACACTTGTACGCAACCGACTGGAGGTGCGATGCGCTGCCTGCTGCTCGATGCAGCGATGCGACCGATGACGCTCGTCTCGCGGGAGCGAGCCGTCAGCCTGGTCGTGTGCGGCAACGCTCAGGTGATCGCCGAGGAGCCATCGGTGGTCTACCGCTCCGAGCACCTGTCGGTCGCGCTGCCCGTCATCGTCCAGGTGCCCGCCTACGTCGAGTTGCGGCCGATCGTCCGGCGGAACGTGGTGCGACGGGTGCTCTTCTGCCGTGACAACTGGCGCTGCGCGTACTGCGGGCGCGAGGGCGGCCCGCTCGACCTGACGATCGACCACGTCAAGCCGCTGTCGCGCGGCGGCGCCCACGAATGGGACAACGTGGTCGCAGCCTGCCGCCGGTGCAACCACCGCAAGGGCGACCGGCTGCCGTACGAGGCCGGGATGTACCCGAAGAGCACGCCGAAGGTGCCGACGATGGTGCAGGTGGCGTGGGCCGGCCGGCTCACGCACCCGCTGCAGCGCGAGTACGTCGCCGCCTGGCACCGCGTGCCGGCCGCGGCGCTCTAACCCGCGGCAGCCTCGCGCAGCGCCTGCTGCAGCTCCAGTGCGGCCTCGCCGGGTGCGCCGCCTCCGACCCGGGAGCCCTCGATCGCGACGACGCCGACGACCTCGCGGACGCTGCTCGAGCTGAACACCTCATCCGCCACGACCAGCCGGTCGAGCTCGTATGCACCCTCGGCAACGGAATAGCCGCGCGCCGTGGCCGCTCCGATCAGCGTGTCGCGCGTGACGCCGGCGAGGATGCCGAGGTCGAGCGCCGGGGTGTGCAGCGTCCTCCCCTCGCGGAACCAGATGTTCGACGTAGGGCCCTCCAGCACGAGTCCCTCGAGCGACAGGAACAGCGCGTCGTCGGAGCCGCGGCGGCGCGCCTCCTGCTGCGCAGCCATGTTGACGGCATAGCTCGTGGACTTCACCCCCGGCAGCAGCCAGGGCGAGGCGGTGCGGGTGTGCGCGCCGATTGCCAGCTGGAGCGCGGTCAGGGCGATGCCGCGGCGACGCAGCTCGTCCAGCCCCGCGGGCAGCGGCGTCACCAGCGCGAAGCCTGCGCCGTCCTCCTCGCTCTCCCGGCCGGCGGTCCAGACGACGCGCAGGGTCGCCTCGCTGGTTGCCGCGGCAGACACCGCGTGCGCTGCCAACTCTGAGAACGCAGCGGCATCTGGCACCGGCAGGCCGAGCACAGCCGCCGACGAGACCAGCCGCTCGAGGTGCCGCTCGAGCCGGAACGGGCGGCCGTCGTAGATGCGCATCGTCTCGAACGCCGCGCGGCCGCGCAGCACCGCCTCGTCATCGGCGAAGAGGTGCGGCTGCTCGGAATCGACCACGCCGTGTCCGAGCACCGCCAGCGCGAGGGGTCGGCCGGGGGCCATGGCGGGCGACATCGTAGACTGCCCCGCATGTCGGATACGGTCGAGCTGTGGACGGACGGGGCCTGCTCGGGCAATCCCGGGCCTGGCGGTTGGGCGGCGATCCTCCGCTGGAACGGCAACGAGCGGGAGCTCGTCGGCGGCGAGCAGATGACCACCAACAACCGGATGGAGCTGATGTCGGTGATCGCCGGGCTGGAGGCGATCACGCGGCCCATGCGGGTGCTCGTGCACACGGACAGCGCGTACGTCGAGCAGGCGTTCGCGCAACGGTGGCTCGAGGGGTGGCGACGCAACGGCTGGAAGACGGCAGCCAAGAAGCCGGTCAAGAACCGCGACCTGTGGGAGCGGCTGGACGCCGCCGTCAACGGGCACGACGTCGAGTTCGTGCGGGTCAAGGGGCATGCCGGCGTCGAGCTGAACGAGCGGGCCGACCAGCTGGCGTGCGAGCAGCGCGACGTCCACGCGGCCGCATGACCGGCCGCAAGGATCATGCGCGCTCGTTGTTCGCCGGGATCGCGGGCGACTACGACCGGTGGGCGCAGCTCCTCTCGTTCGGGCAGGACGCGCGCTGGCACCGGGTGATGATCGAGCCGCTCGAGCTGGCCGCCGGCGACGTCGTCGCCGATGTGGCGACCGGCACGGCGGCGGTGGCGATCGACCTGGTGCGGCGGCACGGCTGCCGGGTGATCGGGATCGACCAGAGCCCGGAGATGCTCGCCCGCGGCGCGGAGCGGGTCGCCGCCGCCGGGCTCTCCGAGTCGATCGAGCTGCGCCAGGGCGAGGCGGAGCGGCTTCCGCTCGACGACGCCTCGGTCGACGCCCTCACCCACACCTACCTGCTCCGCTACGTCGACGACCCGGCGGCGACGCTGCGCGAGCTGGCACGCGTGGTCAAGCCCGGCGGCGCGATGGCGTCGCTCGAGTTCTTCGTCCCGGACGGTGCGTGGTACCCGGCGTGGTGGGCCTGGACGCGCGCCGGCCTGCCGGCCGGAGGGTTGATCGCCGGTGACGGGTGGTACGAGACGGGCAGGTTCCTCGGGCCGAGCATCGAGGAGTTCTGGCGCCGGCATCCGCTCGGCGACGTGGTCGCGATGTGGCGGGCGGCCGGGATGGAGCAGGTTCGATGCCGACGGCTGTCCGTCGGCGGTTGTGTCATCATCCGCGGAATCCGCGGGACGTGAGCGACGGGAGGTATGAGATGGGTTCGGTCAATCTGAGCGATCAGCCGATCACCGCCACGCCATACGGGCGGTGGCAGCAGTTGAACGGGGCGCTCAACGTGAACGCGTTCGGGATCAACGCCGTCGTCTGCGACCCGGACGAGGACATCGGTATCTCGCACGACGAGACGGAGACGGGCCAGCAGGAGGCGTACATCGTCGTCGCCGGCCGCGCCGTGTTCACCGTCGGCGACGAGCGGATCGAGGCCGGCCCGGGCACCGTGGTCGCTGCGCCGGATCCGGCCGTGACCCGCGGGTTCGAGGCCCTCGAGCCGGGTACGCGGATCGTCTGCGTGGGCGCGACGCCCGCGGCGGACAAGCAGCCGTTCGGCGAGTGGATCGCCGACGCGGCAAACGCCTAGCGCACGACACCAACCGATCGGCGAGACCCTGGGCCGCGACACTGGCGCCGCGCTCGGGCCGGCGCCCCGAGGCCTGCGCGGCGGGCGCCGCGACGCCCTCGTCTCGGGGGTGCCGGGCACGGTGCCGGGCACCCACTGGGGGCGCGTCGCCCCGGGGCGGCCGGGCCGCCGCCCGCCTAGCCGCAGAACGAGGCGGAGACGTCGATCAGCGCACGGGCCACGCGGTCGAGCTGCGCCAGATCGACCCACTCGACGTCCGCGTGGGCCCCGGCGCCGCCGGGGCCACAGATGACGGTGGGGATACCCGAGTCCGCGATGATCGCCGAGTCCGCCCAGTAGGGCACACCGATCACCTCGACACCGCCGCCGAGAGCGGCGTCCATCGCCTGCACGATCTCCGCGTCCGGCGAAGTCTCCAGCCACGGCCGCACCAGCGTCGTCCGCGTCCCCGCCTCGAAGGTCGGATCGCGCTCCACGATCGCGTCGAGGATCGCGGCCAGCTCGGCCTCCACCACCTCTCGCGTCTCGCCAGGCAACGTGCGCCGCTCCAGCTGCAGCAGGCACCGGTCGGGATACGTCGAGAGCTCGCGGCCTCCCTCGATCAGCGACGCATGGACGGAGCCGTTCCCCAGCAGCGGATGCGGCTCCCGAGCCGCCAGATCGGCGGCCAGCGCGTCGATGCCGACGAGCACGCGGCCCATCCGCGCGATCGCATCGACGCCGTCTTGCGGCCGCGAGCCGTGCGCCGCGACGCCGCGCACCTCGATCTCGTGCCACGAGAAACCCTTGTGCGCCACCGCGAGGCACACCTCCTCGCCCGTCGGCTCGGTGACGATCGCCGCGTCGGCCGTCCAGCCGCGAACGAGGGCCTGCGCGCCGATGCTGGCGAACTCCTCGTCGCAGACGGCGGACACGATCACGTCGCCGGCTCGGGGAGACCGTGCGGCCTCTGCGCCGGCCCACATGATCGCCGCCAGCCCGGCCTTCATGTCGTAGGCGCCGCGGCCATACATCCGGCCACCCTCGACGCGCCCGACCAGCGGCTGCTCGACGCCCGCCGGCGCCACCGTGTCCATGTGCGCGTTCAGCAGCAGCGACCGGCCGCCACCGGTGCCGCGCGCCACCGCGACCACGTTCGGCCGCCTCGGCGCCACGTCCTCGATGTGCACCTCCAGCCCCTCGGCCTGCAGCCACGCGGCGACGAACCGCGCGATCGCCGCCTCCCCGGCGCCGCCCGGCACCAGGCTCGGGTTCACGGACTCGATCGCGACCAGATCGGCCAGCAGCTCGTGCAGCTCATCCACGCCGGACGACGTTATCGCACCGACGCAGCGTAGGCGTGAGCCTCCGCGACCACCTGGTCGAACGACACGCCCAGCCCCCGCTGGAACGCCTCGCGCACCTGCGCCTCGCTGTAGTCGTACCCGGTCACATGCATCGCCGTGAACGCATTCGCGAGCCGCTCGAACCCCGCCGGCCCGCCGTGGCGCTGAAGGATCACGGTGACCATCATCTGCGCGTCCTCGTAACACGCCTCCACGGCCTGCGAGTTCTTGATCCCCCAGTCGCTGGCGCGCCGCCGCCAGATCTCGATGCTCGGGAACCGCCCGCTCGCATACAGCGGCTTGATGTAGACCAGCGGCATCGAATACCCGATCGAGTGGAGGAACAGCTGCTGGTGGTACATCGCCAGCCCCTCGGCCATGCTGTGCGGCGACCGGCCGAGCATCGTCCAGCTGGCGACGTGCGTCAGCTCGTGCGCAATCGTGCCGTCCCGCTCCACCGGCCCGCCGGCGCTCCACCCCGGCCACTCGATGTACGACACGCCGTTCAGCACGAACCCGTCCGGCACCTCCGTACGGAACGACTTGACGCCGGACAGCTGCTCGCCCTGCTTCTCGTCGCGCACCAGGAAGATCACCGGATGGTGCGCCGCCAGGTCGCGCGCATACGCCTTGTCGAGCGCCGGCACCACGTCGTCAGCATCCGACAGGATCTGCCGCGCGGCCTCGGTCGCCTCGAGCTCCTCGTAGATCACGCTCGAATGCTTTCCTGACAACACCGCCGGCTCCGGGAAGAGCGAGAGGCCCTGCTGCTTGACCTTGACGCCCTTGCGGGTCGTCGCGTCGGCGATCACCCGCCACCCCTCGCGGGCGTGCGCGGCGATGATCATCCTCCGCCCCAGCTCGACCCACTGCGACAGCGGCTGCGGCTTGAGCCGCGCGCGCATCTTGACGAGCACCCCGACGGCGCCCGGCTGCTTGACCTTGTACAGCGTCGCCGTGGTGTGCAGCTGACCGATCGGCAGCCGCGCGAACCATGCCCGCAGCGCCGACAGCGACGGCTCGTCGTAGCCGGGCGCGTCCGATCCGGCCAGCTGCTGCGCAACCAGCGGCTTGTCCATGGCCAGCGCCTGGAGGTACTTCGTGACCTCGGGCTTCGCCGCGGCGAACCGCGCCTTGGGGGTCATCGCCAGCGCGGGGTCGGGCGTGGAGGGCGCAGCCTTGCCACCGCCGGCGCACCCGGCAGCGAGCAGAGCAAAGACGACGAGCGGCACACGGCGCATGCCCCCGATATCGGCCCGAGCGCCGCGGATCTACAGCTGGAATTCTTCGGCGTAGCTCGTCGACCGGCGGGAGATCCGCCCATCGTCGCCCACGTCGTAGTACCCCATCCGCCACAGCGGCGGCGAGTACAGGTGCAGCGACACCGCGGGCGTCTCGCCGATGTGGCGCACGTCGTGGATCCGCGACGAGTCGAACCGGAATCCGTCACCGCCGCTGTACCCGACGGTCTCGACGCCCGAGCCGAACACCAGCCGGTCCTCCGCCAGCTCGCCCTCGATCACACGCACCGCCCCACCAGACAGGTCATGGTCGTGCAGCCCCGTCTGCTGTGCGCCCGACCAGCAGATCAGCCATACGTCCAGATGATGGTCGCGGTGGATCTCGGTGTAGATCCGCTCCTCGGCGTTGTGGTGCACGAATCCGCGCCACAGCTCGGGGTGCCCGGCCAGGTCCTCCGCAAGCACGGCCAGCTCGTCCGGGCCGAGATTGCGGTCCTCGGTCAGCCGCGCTCGCATGTACTCGCGCACCTCTTCCAGCCCGCCGTCGGTCATCGTCGTCCTCCTTCCTGCCATCCCAGGGCTCGCGCCGTATTGCGCTCGAGCACCGCCTCCGCGACGGGCTCGCCCATCTCCTCCAGCGTCCGCAGCAGCTCAGCGCCGGGGACAACCGGGTAATCGGTGCCGAACACGACCTGATCCAGTCCGTATGTCGCAAACGCCAGGTCGAGGGCGTTGCGCCGGCAGGTCGCCGCATCGAAGAACACGTTGGGATCGATCTCGCCCGGCTCGCCGCTGAACGTGCGATACCGCTCCTCGAGGAACGGCGCGCCGCCGGCCATGATCGTGAACACCACCTTCAGCCCGGGATGCCGCGCCGCGCCGACCATCCGCCACGTGAAGAACGCGCGCAGCATCAGCCCCGGGTAGACCGCCAGGTTGCGCCACCACCAGACGACATCCGGCTCCTCGCCGTACGGCGGCGTCCAGGGCGCCGGCCCGGGATGCACGAACAGCGGCGCGCCGGTCTCGGCGAGCGCGTCCAGCAGGTCGCGGCAGCGGTCGAGCCCGCGCTCCGAGGCCAGCGCCTCGCTGGCGATCGACACGCCGGCGAAGCCGTCCCGGATCAGCGCGGCCA
>DATLLN010000196.1:0-3001 GCA_035537835.1 Gaiellales bacterium | reverse complement strand
CAAGGCGCGGCTGCGCGACGTCGCCGCCCGCCGTGAGGTGATGCGCACAGAGCGCAGCCGCAACGAGACGCCCACCGTCGCCCTGGCGGGCTACACGAACGTCGGCAAGTCGACGCTGCTGAACGCCCTGACCGGTGCCACGGTCAGCGTCGACAACAGGCTGTTCGAGACGCTCGACCCGACGACGCGCAGCTTCAACGAAGGCGGCCGCTCGTACCTGGTGACCGACACGGTCGGCTTCATCCGCAAGCTGCCTCACGGGCTGGTCGAGGCATTCGCCGCGACGCTCGAGGAGACCCTGGCCGGCGACCTGCTGCTGATCGTCGCCGACGCGTCCGCCGGCGAGGATGCGATGGCGTCCCAGCTGAGCAGCGTGCGGGTGGTTCTCGAGGAGATCGAGGCACTGGACATCCCACAGCTGCTGGTGCTCAACAAGATCGACCGCGTCGACGAGGTCGGCCGCCGCCGGCTCGCGAACCGCAACCCGCAGGCGGTGCAGGTCTCGGCACTGACCGGCGAGGGCCTGGACGCGCTCAAGCAGCAGGTCGCCGAGTTCTTCGCCGACCGCTACGTGGACGTCCAGCTGCTGCTCCCGCACGACCACGGCCGGGAGCTGTCGGCACTGTACGAAACCGGCGCCCCGATCACGTCCCGCGAGGATTCTGCGGCCGGTGTGCTGGTCTCGGCGCGGCTGCCGCGGCGGCTGCTGACGAGGTTCGAGGCGTACCGGGCCGACGGCCGATGAGCCTGGAGCTCGCGTTTCAGCGGCTGCACCCGGACGCCGTCGTCCCATCCTCGCCGTATGCCGGCGATGCCGGGCTCGACCTGGCCAGCGTGGAACGGTGCGAGATCGCACCGGGAGCACGGCGCGTTGTCGCCACGGGACTCGCCGTCGCCATCCCGGAGGGGCACGCCGGGTTCGTGCAGCCGCGCTCGGGCCTGGCGGCCCGGCACGGCATCTCGGTCGTCAACTCGCCCGGCCTGATCGACAGCGGCTACCGCGGCGAGATCAAGGTCGTGCTGCTGAACACCGACCTGTCCGAGCCGTTCCCGGTCGAGGTCGGCGACCGGATCGCCCAGCTGGTGATCGTGCCCGTGCCCGCGGTTGAGGTCGTGGTCGTCGACGAGCTGGAAGAGACGGTGCGGGGCGTCGGCGGGTTCGGCTCCTCGGGCCGCGCCTAGCGCCGGCTGCCCGGGCCACGGTAGGCTGATCTGGTGAGCGGCGTCCCCCGGATCCGCGTGTCGGCGCTGATGCGGCGCGGTGACGCGGTGCTGATGTGCCGGCAGGAGAAGCGCGGCATCTCGTACTGGCTGTTGCCCGGAGGTGGGGTGGAGGAGGGCGAGTCGCTGGAGCAGGCGCTGCGCCGCGAGCTGGCCGAGGAATGCGGTGTCACGCAGGTGGCGCTGGAAGGCCCGATCGCGATCGCCGAGTCGATCTCGCCGCCCGATCTGCACCCTCGCAAGCACGTCGTCCACGTGATATTCCACGGCGTTGTCGAAGAGGGCAGCTTCGAATGGGTGTCGTCCCAGGACGAAACGGTGCGCGGGCACCGGCTGGTGCACCTCGCCGAGATCCCGAACGTCGCCGTCCACCCGCCGATCCACCGGTTCCTCGAGCGCTGGCAGGCGGGCGACCCGTTCGTGCATCTGGGCCAGCTGTGGGCTCGTTAGACGATTACGCGATTGCCGCGGCCGTGCGGTGCGCGGCCAGCTCCAGGCCGTCGTCCAGCGGCTCCAGCTCGCGCTCGTCGCCGTGCCGGCGCAGCGCCGCGGCGATCAGCCAGTCGGCCAGCCACGGATTCTTCGGCAGCAGCGGCCCGTGCACGTAGGTGCCGATGATCATCCCGTGGTGGACGCCCTCGCCGCCGTCATCGCCGTTGTTCCCGTTGCCCCGCACGACGCGGCCCAGCGGCTGGACGCCCGGACCGAGGGTCGTCCGGCCCGCGTGGTTCTCGAACCCGACCAGCGTCCGCTGGTCGCCGGGATCGAGCTCGCAGCGCAGCGTGATGTTGCCGATCATCCGCGTCGGGCCGGCCACGGTCGTCAGGTCGACCAGGCCGGTGCCCGGCATCTCGTCGCCCTGGTGGCCACGGTAGCCGTGTCCCAGCAGCTGGTAGCCGCCGCACACGGCCAGCACGCCGGCGCCGTCGCCGACCGCCGTCCGGAGGTCGGCCGTGCGGGCCAGCAGGTCGTCGGCGATCAGCACCTGGTCGCGGTCCTGGCCACCGCCCAGGTAGTACAGATCGGCCTTCGGCGTCGGATCGCCGGGGCCGCACTCGGCCACGGCGAACTCGATGCCACGCCATTCGCAGCGACGACGGAGCACGGCGATGTTCCCCCGGTCGGCATAGATGTTCAGGTGCTCCGGGTAGAGGTGGCCGACGGTGACGCTCACGCCGCCTCCCAGTATGGCCGCACGGCGCCGCGGTCGACCAGCAGCCGGCGCAGGTCGAGCATCGCCGTGTAGGTGGGGAGCAGGTAGAGCGGCCCCTCGCCGGCGGCGCGTCCGGCGTCCAGCGCGGCCTCCAGCGCCGGCTCGACACGGATCGCCGCCGCGTCCAGCCCGGCGTACTTGAGCCGCATGCCCATCTCGGCCGCCCGCGTGCCGGTGACGACGACCTGCGCGACCTGCGGCGCCAACTCCTCGAAGTCGACGTCCCAGATCCACGACACATCGCGGCCGTCGGCGATCCGGTCGTTCAGCGCGACGACCAGCGTCTTGCGTGCGGGCTCCGCCGCCAGCGTCCGGATCACCTCGTTCGCGCCGGCCGGGTTCTTGATCAGCAGCACGAGCGCCGGACGGCCGTCCAGGTCGATCCGCTCGCCGCGGCCGAACGCTGCCGAGAACCGGCCGAGCCCGTCGGCGACCGTCGCCGCAGCAATCCCGTGGGCATGGCCGATCGCGGCGGCGGCCAGGGCGTTGTAGACGTTGTAGAGGCCGCCGACCGGCAGCCGCACAGCGGCCGACCCGGACGGCAGCTCCAGCGTGAACTCGCTGGCC
>DATLLN010000195.1:0-2583 GCA_035537835.1 Gaiellales bacterium | reverse complement strand
GTTCACCGGCGCCCAGAACACCAGGTGGTCGCTGCTGTCGGCGGTGAGCCAGGGCGGCGACAGGGTCGCGGGCTCGACGATCTCGGCGCCCCCCTTGGACCCGGGTACGGGCAGGGTGAGCTTCCACCCGGCGAGCATCGCTGCGACCGCCGGCGGGACGGGTGCGGTGGGCGCCGGCGCGGGCGGCGCAGGTGCCGACGGCCCGGCGCACGACGCCAGCGCCATCAGCAACACCGCGACCGGCACCACCGCCCCGGCTCGGGGATTACCACGACGGAAGGGGCGCACGCGTCCGATCGTGGCACGCCTCGGCTCCCGCCGCCTAGGCCGTTCGGGGTGCTTACGGAGGCGATCCCGGTCGGTAGGCTCGATCTTCGGGCGTCGACTGGGACGGCGAACACGAGGTCGGAAGGCCGAGGATCGGGTCCGGGTGTGCGCGACGCGAAGCGGTCGGGGGGCGCGGGTGGCGGGCACGATCCGGTTCCGGGACCCGGGCACTCTCGGCGTCGCAATGGTCGAGCGGGCGCCGCTGCGGCCCGGCTGACCGCAGCTGGAGTCGGGTCGGACCGGCATGGGCGCGGGCCGCGCGATCGTCGACGCGCGCACCGTCCTTCAGGAGAGGCCCCGACATGATCACCACGCCTGATCGAGGAACAGACCCTCGTCGCCACGCAGAACCCGAACCTGGTGCCGTCGGCGATCCTGCTCGGCGCGAGCATCGTCCCGCTGGCGTTCGTCGCCTTCGTCTACGGCCGGCGGCTGCCCTACGGCGTACCCGGGATAGCCGTCGCGGCCTCGGCGTTCCTCGGCGGTGTGATCGGCACGATCGTCGCCGCCACGCTGGAGTTCGACGTGCTGCGCGACCTCGGCGGCCTGCCGATGCTCGGCGTCGGGCTGATCGAGGAGACGAGCAAGCTGCTGGTGCCGCTGGCCCTGCTGTTCTGGCTGCGCCGGCACCGCACGCGCGCCGACGGCCTGCTGATCGGCGTCGCCTGCGGCGCCGGATTCGCCGCGCTGGAGACGATGGGTTACGCGTTCACGACCCTGATCAAGAGCGGCGGGGACATCACCGACACCGTCGACGTCCTGCTGCTGCGCGGGTTCCTCAGCCCCGCCGGGCACATGGCCTGGACCGGTATCGCGGCCGCGGCGCTCTACGCCGCGGCCGCCACCGGTCGCCGGCGCGAGATCCTGCAGTTCGCCGGCGCGTTCGTCGTCGCCGTGGTCCTGCACACCCTCTGGGACAGCATGGACTCGACGATCGGCACCGCGGTCGTCGCCGTCGCCAGCCTCGGCATCCTCACCTTCACCGCGCACCGCGCCGCCCGCACCGCAGGCCGACCCGGCCCGGCGCGGACCGCAGGCACCACCGCCTGAGCGGATCGGCGCTCGAAGGGCCGCGCACACCGGGCCGTGCACACCGGCGCATTGCCGTGCACATGGGTGCGCGATGTGCACGGCCGCGCTCCGGTGTGCACGGGCATTGACCTAGGTGGGCGCTGACGGAGGTCGGGCGCTGACGGCGGGGCGCGCAGACGGAGGCGCCGCCTGGTTGGCCACGGGCGGCGCCTCCCGCTCAATACACCCCGCTCAGTGCCCGGCTCAGTGGCCGCCACCCATCGGCATCTCCAGCACGTCGTCGACGTCGCGGACGATCGGCGGCTCTTTGATCCACAACATGGCCGCGCCGGCCACGGCGAGCAGGATGGCTGCGAAGCGGATCGCGTTCGACGGGTTGTCACCGAGGACGGAGCTGTAGATCGCCCCGAAGGTGACCGTCTGGATCAGCATCGGGATGACGATCATCATGTTGATGATCCCCATGTACACGCCGTAGCGCGACGACGGGATCATCCGCACGGCCATGATGTAGGGCACACCCATGATCGACGCCCAGGCGATGCCGAGACCGATGATCGGCAGGAACATCAGGTACTTGTTGCTGAGCCCTGCGAAGATCAGCAGCCCGACCGAGGCGCAGAGCAGGCAGGAGATGTGCACGAGCTTGGCGCCCCGCTTCTTGGCGAGCGCGACGAGCGGGAAGGCCACGAGGAACGTGACGATGTTGTACCAGCCGTTGACCAGGCCGGTCCACGAGACCGCGTCCGCGTAGGCCGGGTCGTCCGGCGACTCGACCCCGAACGCCGACTGAGCGATCGACAGCGACACGTACTGCCAGTAGCAGACCATCGCGTACCACTGGAACAGGTAGACCAGCGCGAGCTTGCGCAGCTCGCCCGGCATCTCGACGATCGCCTCCCAGATCTCCGAGACCGCGGCGCCGATGCCGCCCTTCTTCGCCCGCAGTGCCGCGAGCTCCTCGGGGCTCGGCGGGATCTCCTTGGTGGTGATGACCGAGACCAGGACGGTGGCGATCGAGCAGACCGAGCCGAGCATGAACGAGCCGACGACCCAGTACGGGATGCCCGCGTCCGTCGCCCCGGTGATGAAGGACTGGAAGACGAACAGCGAGACGTTGGCCAGCGTGATGCCGAAGCCGGTGAAGAAGCTCTGCGCCAGGAAGCCCTTGGCCAGCTGCTGCGGCGGCAGCTTGTCCGCGATGAAGGCCCGGTACGGCTCCAT
>DATLLN010000194.1:0-8561 GCA_035537835.1 Gaiellales bacterium | reverse complement strand
GTCGATGATCACCTGGAAGGCATGATTGGGCCCCTCCGCGACGTGCTGGCTTCCAGACGCGCCAGCCAGGTCGAGCGTCGTGCCGGTCGCCCGCCGATGCGGATCGGTCACGGCGTACACGGCCTCGGCGTCGGTGACGATCTCGACCTCGGCGGCGGATCCGCCGCACCGCAGCACGTTTCCGACGAGCGCCGAGTCGGCGCTGGTCGCCGGGGTCAGGCGCGACGCGCGCACGGTGACCATGTCACCGGGGGCGAGGGCAGCGCAATCCCCGCGAGCGAGCCGGCGGATCGATGGGCGTCCCCCACCAACGAGGTACCGGAATGCGAATCCCGGGAACATGGTTGCTCCTGACTGCAGAGCCGGACAGGATCGTCCCAATCGTTGCAATACCCACCGTACGCAGGACCCAACCATCCGGCGCTCCGGGACATGGTCCCTGGCCTGTGGATTGCCACGATTCGGCGCCGAATGGCCGGCCCGGGAGGGGGTGTGCCGCGTTGGTGACATCGCGGACTACGGCCCGCTCGGGTGGTGCTCTGCGGCGCCGCGATGTGGGCCGGCTGCGAGCTCCAGCCCCGCCCGCTGTCGTCTATCCAGCCTCGGGCTGCGCTGGGGGCGGCTCCTCGACGTCGGGCCGGTAGCCATACGCCGCCTCGCGGACGGTCGAGTCGGCCTCGAGCCCCGCTCCCAGCGCCCCGCCTACCATCGCCAGCGACGCGACCAGCCAGATCAGCGCGATGTACTCTGCGGCCCCGACCGGGCGCGCGACGACGGCGTGGAACAGCGGCACCGACACCAGTAGCAGAGCGCCCAGGGCGGTGACGAGGAGCAGCGCCGCGTAGAGAGTGAGCAATCCGATCAGCAGGCTGAGTGACGTGACGATGTTGAACAGCACGATCTGGTCGCTCGACCGCTCGTCCTCGCCGCTCTCCCACAGGTCGTGGGCCGCGATCAGAGTCACCGTCGTCACCAGCACGGCGAAGACGGCGATCGCTCCGAGGCGTGCCCAGCCCATCGTGACGGCGATCCGCCACACGTCGGTGGTCACGAGAGCCGCGGCCACGACGGCCAGCGAAGCGATCAGCGCCCGGTAGAGC
The DNA here is from genome assembly GCA_035537835.1 of Gaiellales bacterium. Lineage (GTDB taxonomy): Bacteria > Actinomycetota > Thermoleophilia > Gaiellales > JAICJC01 > DATLLN01. The sequence goes on along the minus strand of DATLLN010000194.1, from coordinate 7,461 downwards.
CTCACGCCAAGCCGCCAGGGACGATTCGCGCGCAGCATGCCGACCATCAAGCGGGCGCCGCCGCGCCCGGATCCCCATGACAGGCTAAGTCCGTCGTCCCCGAGATCGGCGAGGTCCCGGAGCCTGCGCAGCCTGATCGCAGTGGACGCATCAGACCCGAACCCGTCCAGCGCCCGGCCGATCAGGCGCTGCGCCGCCTCGCGTAGCCGTCGGCGCACGGCCACGGCGCCGATCGCCGGGACCGAGATGACAATTACGCTGTGGCTGGCGCTGACATGGCCGGCGACTGTGCGCCCAGCCGAGGGCAGAGGCAGGTCGGTCAGGCACAGCGCCATATCCCACCGCTCCGAGAGCAGCTTGCGCCGGCCCGCGTCGATCAGGTCGGGCAGGAGCGCCGGAGGAACCACAAGCGCGTCGGATACGACGGGCAGCCTCCACGTCAACTCCGGATACGTCCGCGACAACTCCGCCTGCAGGTCGTCGGCCAGGCCAGGGGCCATATCGGCCGGCAGGCCTGGCGTCGCCACGACGCCCAGCGTCAGCTCAGGCCCGGATACCCGGGATTGCACTTGAGCGCTCGGATCTCTCCCGCTCACAGCCGGCCCGCACCGTGGTCAGCGGACCGAACGATCCGACGGTGACGCTCGAGTTCATTGACACGACGCACCTTCCCAGCCATTTCCGCGCGTGTCAAGGATGAGCTCCAGCGGCTTCGGTCTGGCCACGCTGGCGCCGTGCAGGAGCGACCATCGCGAACGTTCGCCGGTGATCGTCCAAGACATATGCGCTATGCGAAGATCGGCGCGGTTGAGCCGAATGCCGCATCTACCTACGAGTGCGTCTGCAGAATCCGCTTACAGACCGGCTACCGGAAGGCCGCGTTCGCGGGGCTTTCCATTTTCAGGCGACCGTCAGAGGTCAGGCTCTCCGGATGGAGCCGGCGTCGAGGCTGGCGAACGTGGGCGAACGGTGAGCCTGAAGGCGATATCGGCGGCCTGTGCGCGGATCTCGGGGATCGCGACCGATTCCCAGAGCTCGCCACGGCGCAGCCAGCCGAGCGTAAACAGGCTCGTCGAGAGTTTGCCCGATTCGTCGTACAGCGCTCCGGTCGCGGCGGTGTCGAGTCCGAGGCCGAGCGGGTGGGGGCGGGCCAGGCCCGCGGTGAGGAGCGAGTCGTACAGCGGCGAGCCGGCGCCCACAACGGATCCGGCCGGACCGGTGCAGTTGACCGCGGCGGCGAACTCCCGCTCGTCCAGCTGCCCGTCGCGGCGGCGGATCGCGACTCGCAGACGGCCGCCCGCCTCGGCCACCCGCTCGATGTGGCCCGCCCCGGTGCGCAGCTGGCCGTCCTCGCGCAGCGAGCCGATCCAGGCGGCGACCGCGGGGGCCATGCGGTGGCGGTGGATGTCCCAGTAGCGCCGGTAGGTGTGCAGGAACCGGCGCTGCTCGTCGAGTGAGAGCCCTTTCCAGATGTCCTGTGTGTAGGGGCGCACGGCGTTGATCGCGTCGCGCCAGTCGCCGCCCTGGGCGTAGGACGCGGCGCTTGCCTCGTCGAAGGCCGCCCGCAGTGCGCGCAGCGGCGTGCCGGGCGGCGGCAGGCGGAAGTCCGCGAGCGGGTGGCGCTGGCCCGGCCACCGGTGCGGCTGGGGCAGGAGCCCGGTGCGGGAGACTGACTCGAGCCGTGCCTGGGGGCGCAGGTCGATCAGCCGCAGGGCGATGTCGACCATCGTCAGGCCGGACCCGACCAGCAGCAGGTCGTCGCCCGGGGCGAGACGCTCGAGCGCGCCCTCGGCCCATGGGTCGGGCGCGTAGAGCGGCGAGTCATGCGGCCAGCCGCCTTCAGCGAGCCGAGCATCCCGCGGCGGCAGGACACCGGTGGCCAGCACTACCGCCGCCGCTTCCAGGCTGCCGCCGTCGGCGAGCTGCACGATCGATCCTGCCTCGCCTGCGGCGACGCCCACCACCTCGCCGCGCACGAGCTCGAACGCGCCGGTCGGCGCCTGCAACACCGCTCCGTCGAGCAGGTGCTGGAGATAGTCGCCGAAGGTGGAGCGGGGCATGAACGAGGTGGCTCGCGCCGGCGTGCCACGTGAGGCCAGCCACGTGCGGAAGTGGTTGGGATCCCCGGCGAGGCCGCCCATGTTGGCGGCGACCACGTTCAGCAGGTGATCGGGGAAGGCGGTGCCGTAGGCGACGCCACGGGACACCCTCGGGCCGCGCTCGATCATGACCACCGGCCGCGCAGCCGAGCGGCGCAGCAGGTTGACGGCGACCAGCGTTCCCGCCGCGCCGCCCCCAATGATCACGATCGGGAGCTGTCCGTCGGACGTCACGCGTTGGGGAGGTGCGTCACGTGCTTCACCGTTCCCGCCATCGTATCGGCTTCGCCAGGCGTATCCGGGGAGGATCGACGGGAGTCACGCAGCCCCGCAATCGCGGACCTTCCGATCTGCGCCGGTGGAGGAAGCGTCCTCCGGTCGTGCGCGTCTTAGAAGACGCGTGATCCGGGTGCCCCGCGCCGGGAACGATCGCTCCGCGGCGGCCGTCGAATGGCCATGCGCGGGTTCCGAATCCTGCAGCTGGCTCTCGTCGCCGCCTGTGCGGCGACGGCCGCGGGTTGTCTGGGCGGGTCGGCGGACGAGGCAGCGTCGCCCGCCACGGCAACACCGCGCCAGGCGCGCTCGGATACGCATCTGCGGATCTCACTCGACACGCAGTTCGCGGTTACCTCAGCGCACCGCGTCTATCGGCTGCGCTGCGATCCGCCGTCAGGGACGGTGCCCGATCACGGCGACACGTCGTTTGCGGTCGTCTGTCCCTAGAGCCGCTTGGCGAACCAGTGGTGGCCGTATGGCTCCTCGTTGAACGCCTGGACCTCCTCGTACCCCGAGTTGCGGTACATGGCGATCGCCTCGGTCAGCACCCGGTTGGTCTCCAGTCGGACAACGCTCGCGCCGGCCAGCGCCGCCTGCCGCTCGAGCTCGCCCCGCTCGGTGCGGCCGGCATCGGTCAACCGTACGCGGCGGACGCGCCGGTCGGCCTCGCTGACCTCGACGGCGGCCAGGCCCCGCGACTCCAGCGAGCGGAGCATCCGGCTCGCGTAGCCGGCGTCGATCCCCAGCCTGGAGCGGAGGTCGCGGACGTCGGCGCCGTCCAGCCCGATCTCCCACAGCAGGCGCGTCTCGGCGAGCGGCCGGCCGCGGCCCAGGTACGTCTCCTCGAGGGCGCCGACGCGCTCTGTGACCGCCCGGTTGAACCTGCGCACGCGGCCGACCGTCGCCTGATCCATTCTCTGACTCTAGTCAAAGAACCGTCGCCGGGTCAAGCGCTACCGGTTGAGCATCCCCATGCCGGCATGGTCGTAGCGCTCGCCCTCCGCCTTGGGCAGCTCGGCGTCGATCCGGGCCAGATCGTCCGGCGTCAGCTCGACGTCGACCGCGGCCAGGTTCTCCTCGAGATATCGCCGCCGCTTCGTGCCCGGGATGGGGACGATGTCGTCGCCCTGCGCCAGCACCCAGGCCAGCGCCAGCTGACCGGAGGTGCAGCCCTTCTCGCTCGCCAGCTGCTCGACCTTCCCCACCAGCTCGAGGTTGTGCTCGAGGTTCGCGCCGGTGAAGCGGGGGCTGGTGCGCCGGAAGTCGCCGGTGTCCAGATCCTCGGGCGACTTGAACCGGCCGGACAGGAACCCGCGGCCCAGCGGGGAGTAGGCCACGAAGCCGATGCCCAGCTCGCGCACAGTCGGCAGGATCTCGGCCTCGACGTCGCGGCTCCACAGCGAGTACTCGGTCTGCAGGGCCGCGATCGGGTGGGTGGCGTGCGCCCGCCGGATGGTCTCCGGCTTGGCCTCGGACAGCCCGATGTGGCGGATCTTGCCTTCCTTGACAAGCTCGCCCAGCGCGCCGACGGTCTCCTCGATCGGGGTGTCCGGGTCGATCCGGTGGACGTAGTAGAGGTCGACGTGGTCGGTGCCGAGCCGCGTCAGCGAGCCGTCGATGGAGCGGCGCACGTTCGCGGCCGAGCGTCGAGCGTCCGCTTGCCCGGGTTCTCGGGCGTCGGCGTCGGCCGGTTGCCGAACTTGGTAGCGATGATCGCGTCGTCGCGGCGGCCGGCCAGCGCCTTGCCGACCAACTCCTCGTTCGTGTACGGGCCGTAGATCTCGGCCGTGTCGAACAGGTTGCCGCCCAGCTCGAGGGCGCGGTGGATGGTGGCGATCGCCTCACCCTCGTCGGTCGTCCCGTAGAAGGCCGACATGCCCATGCATCCGAGCCCGATCGCGGGCCCGGCCAGCTCGCCGAGGTTTCGGTGCTGCATCAGTGCTCATCTCCGTGCGGGTCGAGATTGATGATTGCGAACGCAAGTTTACTCGGAGCGCTCCGGCATCCGGTCCACCAGCTTGCCGGGGGTGATCGGGAGGTCGCGGACGCGAATGCCCGTCGCGTTGAAGACGGCGCTGGCGATGGCCGCGGCCGCGCCGACGATGCCGATCTCGCCGATCCCCTTGGAGCCCATCGGGCTGACCCGGAAGTCCTCGTCCTCGATCCAGCTGACGTCGATCTGCTCGATGTCGGCGTTCACCGGGACGTGGTACGACGCCAGGTCGGTGGTCACGTAGGCACCGAGCTGCGGATCCACCACGCTCTCCTCGAACAGCGCCATGCCGAGCCCCATCGTCATCCCGCCGATGAACTGCGAGCGCGCGGTCTTGGGATTGAGGATGCGGCCGCAGGCGAACACCCCGGTCAGTCTGGGCACCCGTACCTCGCCGGTGTCGGCGGCGACGCGAACCTCGGCGAACTGCGCCCCGAACGAGTGCCGCGCCACCGGCGGCCCGCCGTCCCCGTCGTCCGCCGTGTCAACGCTGACCTCCATCTCGCCGGCCCGCAGCGCGCGGCAGGCCTTGACCACCGCCGCGCCCCAGGACGAGGTGCCCATCGATCCGCCCGCCACCATCGCCTGGCCGAAGGAGCTGTCGCCGATCTCGACCTGCACCCGCTCCGGCGGGACGTCCAGCTCGTCCGCCGCGATCTGGGTCAGCACGGTCCGCGCGCCGGTGCCGATGTCGGCAGCGGCGATGCGGATGGTGAAGCTGCCGTCGTCCTCGACCCGGCCAGTCGCAGTGGACGGCATGCGGCGGGCCGGGTAGGTCGATGCGGCCACGCCCAGGCCGGTCAGCCAGCGGCCGTCGCGGCACGCCGCGGGCCGCGGGTCGCGGCGCGACCAGCCGGAACGCTCCGCGCCCTCGCGCAGGCACTCGATCACGTGCCGGGAGGAGAACGGGTTGCCGCTCTCCGGGTCGACGTCGGGCTCGTTGCGGATCCGCAGCTCGATCGGATCCATGTCGAGGGCGACCGCGAGCTCGTCGATCGCGGACTCCAGGGCGAACATCCCCGGGCATTCGCCCGGCGCCCGCATCCAGGATGGCGTCGGGACGTTCAGCGCGACCACCCGGTGGGTCGTTCTGCGGGCGGGCGACGCGTACATCATCCGGGTGACGACTGCCGTCTGCTCCGCGAACTCCTGCACCTGCGAGGTCTGCTCGGCGACGTCGTGCGCGATGCCGACCAGGGTGCCGTCCCGCTCCGCTCCCAGCCGGAGGCGCTGGATCGTCGGCGTCCGGTAGCCGGTCAGCGTGAACATCTGACGGCGGGTGACCGCGAGCTTGACCGGCCTGCCGGTCTCCCTGGCGCAGATCGCGGCCAGCACCGCATGCGGCCGCGGCGTGCCCTTCGACCCGAACCCGCCGCCAACGTGGTGGGAGACGACGCGCACCCTGTCCGCATCCAGGCCGAGCGCTTCGGCCAGCGTCTGGGCCGCACGCCACGCACCCTGGGTCGAGTCGTACAGTGTTAGCCGCTGGTCGTCCCAGATCGCGACCGTGGCGTGCGGCTCCATCGCGTTGTTGTGCTCCGCCGGCGTCGTGTACGTCCGGTCGACAACAACTGCGGCGCCGGCCAGCGCGGCCTCGACGTCGCCCACGGCGGTGTCGGTGGGGAAGTTCGGGTTGACCTTCTCCGGCGCGTACAGGCCGGGATGGTCGGCGCGCAGGACGACGTCGTGCTCGAGCGCGTGGTATCCGACGCGCACCAGCCCGGCCGCCTGCTGGGCCGTCTCCAGCTCGTCCGCGACCACGGCCGCGACGATCTGGCCGCGGTAGGCAACGTCGGCCGACTGCAGGACGGCGAGCTCACCGGCCGCGGGGAGCCGCGGAGCGTTGCCGTGGTGGAGCACGGCCACTATCCCGTCCAGGGCGAGGGCCTCGCCGGCGTCGACGTGACAGACGGTACCGTGGGCGATCTCGGACTGGACGATCACCGCGTAGGCAACGTTGTCCTGGTTGTGCTCGAACGCATAGCGGGCGGCGCCGCGGACCTTCTCCCGGCCCTCGATGCGGTCGACCGGTGCCCCGATCGAGCGGGTGGCGATGATCACTCCGCCAGCTCCGTCAGCGTGCGGACGAGCGTCGCCTGGGCCAGGCTGACCTTGTAAGCGTTGTCGCGGAGCGGTCGCGCCTGCGCCAGCTCCACCCACGCGGCCCGGTCGAAGGTCGCGGCATCAGCGGGCGCGCCGCGCAGGTCGTCCTCCGCCGCCCGCGCGCGCCACGGCTTGTGCGCGAGGCCTCCCAGCGCGATCCGCACGTCCTCGACTCTGCCGTCACGGACGTCCAAAGCGGCCGCAACCGAGACCACGGCGAACGAGAAGGACGCGCGCTCGCGCACCTTGCGGTACGTGGAGTGCGCGGCGAGATCGCTCGGAGGCAGCTGCACTGCCACGATCAGCTCGTCCCGCCGGAGCACCGTGTCCCGTTGCGGCGACGTGCCGGGGAGCCGGTGGAAGTCGACCAGCGGAATCGCGCGGACGCCGGCCGGGCCGATCACGCGGACGACGGCGTCGAACATCACCAACGCGACGGCCATGTCCGAGGGGTGCGTGGCGACGCATGTGCTGGAGTGCCCGAGCACCGCCAGGTTGCGGTGGTCTCCCTCGATCGCCGGGCAGCCGGTGCCCGGCTCACGCTTGTTGCACGGGCTGGCAACATCCTGGAAGTACGCGCAGCGCGTCCGCTGCAGCAGGTTGCCGGCGGTGGTCGCCAGGTTGCGCAGCTGGCCCGAGGCGCCCGAGAGCAGCGCCTCGGCGAGCGCGGGGTAGCGGGTGCGGACGTGGTGATCGGCAGCCAGATCGCTGTTGCGCACGCCCGCGCCGATCAGCAGCCCGCCGTCGGGCATCACGTCGACCCGGTTGGCGGGCAGGCGCGTGACGTCGACCAGCACGTCCGGCGTCTCGACGCCCAGCCGCATCAGGTCGACCAGGTTGGTGCCGCCGCCCAGCAGCCGCGCCCCGGGCGTCCCTGCGAGCACCGCCACGGCGCTGCGCTCGTCGTCCGCCCGCTCGTACCGGAACGGCTTCACCGGGTGACCTCCTCGATCGCGGCCACGATGTTCGGGTAGGCGCCGCAGCGGCAGA
>DATLLN010000193.1:0-12318 GCA_035537835.1 Gaiellales bacterium | reverse complement strand
GAGCCGGCGTACTCGCAGTTCGCCGTCATCACCTCGATGCCGTAGGCGTTCAGCTGCTCGACCAGCTCCTGGATGAAGGGCACGTAGGTGTTCCGGGTGACGTTGAAGATCTGGTAGCCGTGGAACAGCTGCTGATGGTCGCCGTCGAGCACGTAGAACTCGGGCTCCATCCCGATCAGCGCGTCGTAGCCGAGCGCGTTCGCCCGCTCCAGCTGCCGGCGGTACACGCGCCGCGGCAGCGCCTCGAGGGGCGAGCCGTCCGCCCACTGCGAGTCGCAGATCCAGCGAGCCGTGTGGTCTGCCCACGGCACGACGGCGGCGGTCGACGGGTCGGGGATCAGCAGCTGGTCGCCGTAGGCGATCTCCTCGTTGTACAGCGTCCCGCCGACCACGTCCGATCGGCTGTCCAGCACGGCAACGCCGCCGTACATGTTCAGCCCGGACTCCGCGTAGCCGTAGGCGCGCTCGATCGGCACCATCTTGGTGCGGCTGGTGCCGTGCATGTCCGGCAGCTCGAACCGGACGAAGCGGATGCCCTGCGCCTTCCAGCCGTCGAGAACGCTGGTCGCCGTCGACGCGCCTGTGGTGGTTGCCACCCCTACCCCTCCTTCGCCGAGTCCGGCGTGCCGTTGTCCCACATCGAGATGTCGTAGCCGTCCAGCGCCGGCGTCGTCCCGGCACGGCAGACGAACAGGATCCCGCGGCCCTCCAGCGCGCGCGCCATCCGCCCGGGAGGCTGCACATGATGGCCGTCGAGACCGAGCGATCCGTAGGTGTCGCGGACGATGACCAGCGACCCGCCGGCGCCGCGCAGCAGCCCGGCCAGCAGCACGAAGTGGCCGACGGCCCAGTCGGCGGGCGGCCCCTGGCCGACGCCGGCCGCGAGGAAGCCGGCGAGCTGCTCGGCGGTCGGGCGCGAGCCCCAGAGCGGCGCCGTCGCGATGTTGGCCACCAGGGCGGCATCCGCCTCGTCGGCCAGGCCGATCAGCTCGCACACCGACGTGGCCGTGAACGGGCCGGCGATCGACGTGACCTCGAGCGACCCGTTGCCGAGAGCGGTCAGTGCACGCGCCAGCCCGGGTGCCGAGATGCCGGTGATCGCAGCATCGTCGCTCCGCTCGAACTCCAGCCGGTAGTCGTCGCGCGGCGAGCCGCCGGGCGGCAGCCAGCTCGCCGGGTCTCCGCCGGCCGGCAGGATCGCGCCGGCTGCCGCGGCGACCTCGTCCTGGTCGGCGTCGACGCCGAACGCGCCCAGCGCCACCGAGCCGTTGACCCCGCCGCATAGGTTGTCCTTCTGCGGCAGCGTGGCCGCGTGCAGCGCGGCGGTGCGCTCGGCACTGCCCAGCAGCTGGATGTCGGCGACGCTCACGAGCGTGAGGCTATGCCATCCGACGCCGCTTGGGAAGGGCGCACCAACCCCTGATCGAGGCCGAGCCTATGTCCCGGGTGCACATACCGGGGGTATGCTCGGTGCATGCAGCAGGCGCCGGCGACCGAGGCCCGCAGGGGCGACCTGCCGGCGCTGGCCGAGCTGGTGGCGCGGATGAGCTCCACCCTCGAGCCGGACGAGGTGCTCGACCACGCGATCGAGGTGTGCGCCGAGCTCACCGGCTGCCAGGGCGCCCTGGTCTACCTGTGGGACGAGGAACACGAGCACCTGGCCGTGCGCGGCGCCAGCGAGGGCTACCGGCAGTGGGTCGGCCGCTTCGCGCTGGCGGCCGGCGAGGGTCTGACCGGGTGGACGGCCGAGACGCGGCAGGTGGGGATCATCACCGAGCATCCGCAGGCCGACCCGCGCTACCTGCACGTGCCCGATCTGAACGACGAGCGGTTCCAGTCGGTGGCCACAGTGCCCGTGATCGGGCGCAGCGACCAGCTGCTGGGGGTACTCACCCTGCACACCCGCGCGCCGCGCGAGTTCACCGACGAGGACGTCACCCTGCTCCGTGCGATCGCGGGCCTGGTCGCCGCGGCCGTCGAGAACGCACAGCTGCACCAGCGGGCGCTGCGCAGCGTCGAGGTGTTCCGGCGGCTGGCGGAGCTCTCGCGCCAGCTGACGTCCGCGTCGAGCACGGCGCGGACGCTGCAGCTGCTGGCGATGACCACCCGCGAGCTGCTGGCCGGCGACCTGGTCGCCGTGCTGCGGCTGGACGAGCCCCGCAGGCGGCTGGCCGTCGAGACCTGGGCCGGGACCGGCGGGCTGCGCACCGAGCCGATCCCGGCGGAGGGGGCCTGGGCGCAGATGCTGGGTGGCGGGCCGGTGTCGGTCGACCTGGGCGCCGAGCCCGATCTGTCGCTGACCGCCGGCGCCCGTTCGCTGTTCGCCGCGCCGCTCCGCCTGGAGGGCCGCCCGACCGGGCTGCTGCTCTGCTACACCGTCGAGGCGCGGTCGCTGGGTGCCGACAACCTGGAGCTGCTCGGCACCATCGCGAACCACACGTCGATCGCGCTCGAGGAGGGGCGGCGGCGCGACGCGGCGGCACAGCGGACGCGGGTGCGCGAGCTGTTCGACGCGCTCCGCGCCGGCGAACAGCGCGACCTCGGCGGATCGCACGCGGTGGTGGTCGTCGAGACCCAGCCGACCGAGGACGCCGAGCGCGTGTGGGGGCCGCTGGCGGCCGAGCTCGGCTCGCAGTTCGGCGGCACCCGGGTGGACGCCCGGCCGCAGTCGCTGCGCGCACTGGTGCCGATCGCCTCGGCCACCTGGGCGGATCGCCTGGCGGCGCTGGTCGAGTCGCACATGGCGGCCGTGGACGGCGGCGCGGGCATCTCCGAGCCGGCCGAACGGGACTACACGCTGGCGTTCCGCCAGGCCGAGATCGCGGCCGCCATCGCCGGCGCCGGCGGCGACCGCCGGGTGCGCGCGTACGCCGACCTCGGCGCGCAGCGCCACCTCTGGACGATCGCCCGCGAGGGCGAGGCCGACCCGCTCGAGGCGGCGGTCACCCGGCTGTCGGAGATCGACGCGAAGCGAGGCAGCCAGCTGTTCCGGACGCTCGAGGTGTACCTCGAGCACCAGGGCAACGCGCGCAAGGCGTCCGCCGCGCTGTTCATCCACCGCAACACGCTGCGCCAGCGCCTGCGCCGCATCTCCGACCTGATCGGCATCGACGTGCGCGACCGCGCCACCTGGTTCGACCTCGGCCTGGCCGTCCGCCTAGTGCGCTTCCGCGGCACCGCGGGCAAGCTGCTCGGCGACCGCTGAAAAATCGGGGTCTGACCCCGTTTTTTCAGCGCGCGCAACAAAGGGGTCTGACCCCGTTGTTGCGTCCATGTAGTGTGCGCCGCCATGGATTTGCTCGGGCAGCTGACGGATCTGCACATCCGCGTCGGGCCGGACGACGTCGAGGGCGCCCGGCGGGTGGCCGCCACGGTCGCGGCCGCGGCGGAGTTCGCGCCGGCGCTGACGGCGGTCGTCATCACCGGCGACATCGCCGAAAACGGCACCCAGGGCGAGTACGAGCGGGCGCGGGAGCTACTGGCGCCGCTGACCATGCCGATCCACGTGATCGCCGGCAACCACGACAACGCGGGGGCGCTGGCCGCAGCGTTCGGTACCGAGACGCGGTGGGCGGCGCGCGTTGGGTCGCTGCGCGTCGTCGGCTGCGACACCACAGTCCGCGGCACCGACGGCGGCGCGCTGGACGGCGATCGGCTCGCCTGGGTGGCCGATCGGCTGGCCGAGGACGCCACGCCGACCGTCCTCGCGATGCACCACCCGCCGGTCGACACCGGCATCCTGGCGATGGACGAGATCGGGATCCCGGCCGCCGACCGAGCCGCGCTGGGCGAGGTGCTGGCGGCGAGCCCGCACGTGCTCAGGGTGATCTCAGGACACGTGCACCGAGCCGCGACCGCGATGCTCAGCGGCTGCCCGGTCGTGCTCTGCCCGAGCGCCGAGCGTCAGCTCGCGCTCGACCTGGCGGGCGGCGACGACGTCGAGTTCACGGCCGGACCGCCGGGCTTCATGGTGCACATCTGGAAGGACGGCGACCTGGTGTCGCACGTCCAGCCGGTCATGTGACCCGGACGACCTTGCCGGTCGAGTCCGCCGACAGCCACCGGCTCGTCGTGCCGCCGGCGTAGTGCCAGCGCAGCACCTTGGTGCCGGCGGCGAGCCGCACCGTGCGTGAGTAGCCTCCCAGCCGGCCGACGGTGACGCTGCCGATCGAATGCCAGATCCGGCCGTTGACGCCGCGCCACTGGGCGGTCACCTTCGCGCCCGACATCTTCGGCGTCGAGTGTCCGGACAGGGTGAACGTCGACAGGTGCGACACCGTGCTGCGCGACGATGCGACCGACAGCTTCGGCGTCACGTACACGTAGTGCCAGGCCGATGTGCTGCCCGCGTGTCCGTCGTCGCCCATGTAGTGCGCGCGCCACTGCATCCGCTTCGCCGGCTTGCGGGTCGCCGTCCACCTGCCCGAGCCGTCCAGCGGGATGTTCTTGGAGTAGTAGATGTATGGGCTGCCGGCGAACCGGAACTCGAGCCAGACCACCGACTCGGCCGGCAGCAGCGTGCCGTCCCTCTCCTTCGCCGTCCCGTGCAGGTTGACCGTCTGCCCGACCAGGATCTTGCCCTTGTCCTGAACCGCGGTCGTCGAGGTCTCGACGGCCGCCGGCGGGGTCGCGGTGAACGCGGCGAGGTCGGCCGCCAGCGCGGCTGCGTCGACCGAGCCCAGACCCGAGGCCATGTCGTATCCGACACGCGCCGAGTACGCGCCGAGCGTGCCCGAGTCGTCGTTGTCACCCAGGGTGACGTCGTAGAAGTGCCCGGCCGGCGCCCCGTACAGGAAGGGGTTGGCGAAGCCCAGCCGCTGCCCGCCGTTGGCCAGCGAGTACTCGTTCATGTCCGCCGTGATCCCGGCCATCAGCGGCGCGCCGGCGCTGGTGCCGCCGATCTGCCCCCACCCGCCGTTATGGCACGGTCCCGCGGTGCAGTAGATGATGTAGCCCGTGTTCGGGTCGGCGTCCAGGCTGATATCCGGCACCTGGCGGCAGAACCCGGGCGCCGCGCCGCAGGCTGCGCCGTCGGAGTCGGCCACCACGGGCTGCCACGCCGGCTTCGGCCAGACGCCGGAGATGCCTCCGCCGCCGCCCTTCCAGACGCGCTCCTTGGTGCCCGAACCCGGCGTCAGGTGGGTCCCGCCGATGCCGGTGGCGAACGGCGAGGAGGCCGTCGCGTCGGTGTCCAGGAACGGGCTCGCCGAGCCGCACCCGTTCGATCCGGAGTCGCCGCTGGCGACAAACACGCTGATGCCCTGCACTGCCGCCCGCGCCAGGGCGTTCTGCTGCGCGCGCAGCTCGCCGGGCAGCGTGTAGCGCTCGCAGAGCCCCCACGAGATCGAGATGATGTGGACGTTCTTGGCCGGCGCGTCGGCGACCATCGCGTTGATCACCGTGGACAGCGCCGTCCGGCCGTTCGGCGCCTTGTACACCCAGGCGTGATCGAGGCCGGGGGCGGCGGCGAGCGTCGTCTCGACGTCCAGCGTGACCTCGTCGTTCGCGCTGAGCGTGGTCGTGCCGCCGTTGACCGCGACGTTGCCGACGGGCGTCGTCAGGTTGAAGCAGTCCTTGAACTCGTCCACATCGGACTTCGCGTAGCTGGAGTACTCCAGGAACGAGACGGCCTCGCCGTCACCGTCCGCGCCGCCGTCCAGCAGCGACTGGTAGTTGTACGCGCTCGACGCAGCCAGATCGGCGGGCAGCATGCCGCCGAACATGCTCTTGATTTGCCCCGGCTTGTTGCAGCCAGACACCGGCGAGACCGCAGCAGCCGGCTTGACGATCGACGCGGACGGCGTGTAGACGGCCGATGTGTCGAGACCGGAGATCGACTGCACCGCGCCGGCGACGTCGTCGGGCAGGTGCACCGCGGTCGCGGGCGCCTGGAACGTGCGGCCGCCCGGCGCCTCGTAGCGCTCCAGATCGGTGCCGAACGCCTGCTCCACGTCATCGGCGGTGCCGCTCACCCAGACCGTCGGGCCGGTCCAGCGCTGCACCCGCATGCCCGCCGCCTGGAGGTGGCGGACGACGGCCCGGCGAGCCGTCGGCGTCGGGCCGAACAGCGCACCCGCCTGGGCGGCCGACAGCGGCGCCCGGCCGCTGCGCTGGGCCGCCAGCTGCTCGAGCAGCGCCTCGTTTCGCGGCTTCAACGTGACCGCGACGCTGACCGCCGCTGACGACGGCACGGCGCCGACCGCGTGGGATCGGGAGACGAGCGCCGACCGCTGCCCCTTGAGGGTGACGGTCGGCTGGTCCGCAGCGGCCGCGCTGGGACCGCCGGCGGCGGCGAGCGCAAGCAGCGGCAGGACGACGATGAGACGGCGCATACTCTCCTATGGAACGGGACGACCCGTTCGGAATCCACCCCCCAAACGGGTGACGCTCCTGTGAGGGAGCGTTCCGCGCCCCACGGTAGCAGCGGGCCGGGATGCGTCCGTGCGAGGCGGCCCGCATCCTTGTACTATCCACTCCGTGAAGTGGACTAGACCACTTTTCGGGAGCTGCTGAGCGGTGCGCGCGGCGATCTGGCATGGGCCCGGCGAGATGACCGTCGGCGAGGTCGAGGACGCCGCCTGTCCGGAGGACGGGATCCTTCTGCGCGTCACCGCCTGCGGCATCTGCGGGACCGACGTCCGCACGTTCTTCAACGGCGACCGCCGGATCTCACCGGGGGCCGTGCTCGGCCACGAGATCTGCGGCGAGGTGCTGGAGATCGGCCCGCACGCGAACGGCGACCTGCGCGCCGCGGCCGGCGACCTGGCGCACGTGATCTCCACGCTCTACTGCGGGCACTGCAGCCTGTGCCGGTCGGGCAACGAGCACCTGTGCCAGAACGGCGGCCTGATGGGTTTCGACTACCAGGGCGCCTACGCGGAGCTGGTCGCCATCCCCAGCGTCGCGCTCAAGAACGTGTTCCCGCTGCCCGACGGGCTCGACGACGTGCACGCCACATTCGCCGACCCGCTGTCGGACGCGATCTGCGGCCACAAGGACATGGAGATCGGCCTGGAGAACGTCGTCGTCGTGATCGGCGCGGGGCCGGTCGGCACGGCGCACGTCGCGCTCGCGCTCGCCCAGGGCGCGGACGTGGTGCACCTGCTCGAGACCTCGCCGCTGCGGCTCGACCTGGCGCGCAGGGTGCTCGGCGACGCCGAGGTCGAGTACGTCGATGTGACCGGCCGCGACTCGGTCGAGTACGTCAAGGGCGTGACCGCCGACGGCGCCGAGCGCGTGATCGTCGCCTGCTCGAACGCCCAGGCCCAGGAGCAGGCCATGGAGATGGCCGCACCCCGCGGCCGGGTGCTGTTCTTCGGCGGGTTGCCGAAGGGGACGACGTCGATCGCGTTCCCGTCCAACGTGCTGCACTACCGCGAGGTTCAGGTGCACGGGTCGTACGCCTCGCGGTTCCGCGACCAGGTGCATGCGCTGGAGATGCTGCGACGCAACACGCACAACATCCGCGGCGTCGTCACCGATGTCGTCTCGCTTGACGACACCCCGGGGGCATTCGACCGCATCCGCGCCGGCGAGGCGCTCAAGGTCGTCGTGACGCCGGGCGCCTGATGGCCGCCCGCGCCGAGACGGTCTGCGGCATCGACGTCGGCTCGCAGGGCTCGTGCCTCGCCGTGTTCGACGCCGCCGGCGAGCGGCTGGCGACGACGTACCAGCCGCACCCGCTGTCGTACCCCCGTCCCGGCTGGGCGGAGCAGGACCCGCGCGACTGGCGGGCGGCGCTGGTCAACGGCTTCCGCGACCTGTCGGCGCGGGTCAACCTCCGCCACGTCCGCGCGATCTCGTTCGGGTCGCAGCTCGACGGACTGGTGTGCGTCGATGCGAACGCCCAGCCCGTCGGCCCGGCCATCATCTGGATGGACCGGCGGGCGGACTCCCTGTGCCGGGACGTCGAGCAGCGGTTCGGCGCCGAACGCTGGTACGAGGCCAGCGGCTGCAATCTGGACGGATCGCACGTCGCCGCCAAGATCGCGTGGGTGCGGGCCGAGCGGCCGGACGTCCACTCCCGCACCAACCGCTACCTGCTCCCCGGCGCCTACATGGCGCGCGTTGCCTGTGGAGCGGACGCAGTCGACCGCTCGAACGCGTCGTCGACCATGCTGCTCGACCCCGACCGCGGCGACTGGGACAGCGAGCTGGTGGATGCCTGGGAGATCGAGGCCGACCGGCTGCCGCCGGTGGTCGGCGCCGAGGAGGTGCTGGGCACCGTGGCGCCGGACTTCGCCGCGTCGACGGGGCTGCCGCCCGACTGCCTGGTGGTCTGCGGCTCGGGTGACGAGATGGCCGCGACGCTCGGCGCCGGGGCCGTCGAAGCGGGGTCGATCTGCGACGTGCTGGGTACGGCCGAACCGGTGTGCGCGGCGTCCGACCGGCCGCTGCGCGACCCCAGCCGGGTCGCTGAATGCCACCCGCACGCCGCGCCCAGGCGCTGGCTGCTGGAGAACCCCGGGTGGGCGAGCGGCGCGAACTACCGCTGGTTCCGCGACGAGCTGGGCGGGGGCGATTCCTACGAGGAGCTGAACGCGCTCGCCGGCTCGGTGCCGGCGGGGTCCGACGGCCTGGTGTTCCTGCCGTGGATGGGCGGTGCCATGGCGCCCCGCTGGGAGGCCGACGCGCGCGGCTCATGGTACGGCCTGACACCGGCACACGGCCGCGGCCACCTGTGCCGGTCACTGCTCGAGGGCTCGGCCTACGCGTTCCGCGACGTCGTCGATGCGATCCGCGCCGCCGGCCTGGCGCCGGAGCGCGTCGTCTGCGTCGCCGGCGGCGCCCGATCGGCGCTCGTCCGCCAGATGCGCGCCGACCTGACCGGGCTGCCCGTGACCTGGTCGGCGGACGTCGAGACCACCTCACGGGGGGCGGCGATGCTGGCGGCAGCCGGCGCCGGCCTGCACCCGGACGTGCCGAGCGCCGCGGCGGCGATGTGCAGGCTGTCCGGCCGCGCGCACGAGCCGGACGCCGCCTGCGGCGAGCAGCTCGAGGAGGGATACCGCCGCTACCGGGAGCTGTTCGACGCCCTTTCCCCGTCCTTCACCACGCTCAGCTGACGGCCGTGCTAGCTTGAGCGCGATGGTGCGACGCGCACCCCGACGCCTCTCGCGACGGGCCGCCGGCATGGCGCGGACGGCGGGGATGGCGCTGGCCGTCGCGTGGGTCTACCTGGTGCTGGTTGCCAGCTGGGCGGTGCTCGAGCTGTTCGAGCGACGGCGCCGCCGCAGGCGGCTGGCCGCCGGAATGCGGCCGCCCCATGCGCCGGCCGTACCGCGGCCGGCGCACACCGGCCCGCCGCGCCGCGACGACCTGCCGGCGTTCGCGTCGTTCCACCCCGATGCTCCGCTGGCGGCCGTGCTGCATCGCGAGGTCACCCAGGCGGACGTCGACGAGATGCTGCGCGAGGTCGAACAGCACCTCGCCGACCACTAGGGCGTTACAGCGACGGCGCGGGGACGCCGAGCTCGTCGGCGATCTCGTTCACCGCCTGGCGCTCGGCGTCCGAGACGCGCTCGCCCGTGAAGCCGAGGAAGCCCTCGCGGTGCGCCTCCGCGACCCGTCCGGCGAGCCCGACGATGAACTGCTTGTACTGGGCGGCCTCGTCGGCCCCCGCCTTCTGCTCGACCAGCGACACCGACTCGCGCAGCTGCTTCAGCTCGTCCTGCTTGAGCTCCTCGACCGACTTGACGTGCGGGCGCTCCATCCGCGGCTTCTCGCCGACGATGTCGTCAAGCAGCTGGCTGGCGCCGTGCTGCTTGCGGGCCTCCGCGTAGGACTTGGCGATGGAGTAGCTCTCGCGGAAGCTCCCGCCCCGCTGGGAGGACGCGATCATCAGGGCCGCCGCCGGCGGCCCCTTGAGGACGGTCTCCCACTCGTCTGCGCTGAAATCTGCCTTGGCGGTCATCGCGCTGCTCCTGTCGTTCGGGATTCCCGGTTGGGTCGGGTCATACTCTTACTCCGCGAGCCCGCTGGATGGTGCAGTAGCCACGACGCGGCGAGGCCGCGCCACTCGCCGTAGGGCTCCAGCAGGCGGATCGTGTCCTCGACGTCGGCCCGTCTGCCGAGCAGCGCGCCGCAGACGCGGATCAGCCCCAGATCGCCGACCGGCGCCTGCTCGTAGCGCCCGAAGCCGTGCAGCATGATGCCGCCGGACGTCCATGGGCCGAGCCCAGGGAGCGCGCGCAGACGGGCGTCGATCCGGTCGCTCGGCTCGGCCGCCATCGTGCCCCAGGGGAGCTTCGCGGCGCGCTTGAGCAGCACCGCCCGGGCCGGCGACAGTCCGGCACGCTCGAACCGGGCGGGGTGCGCCCCGGCGAGCATCACGGCATCCACCGGCAGGTGCATGTCGCCGAACGGCGGGCAGACGTCGCGCAGGATCCGCCGCTCGATGCGGATCGCCTCGCGCGCCCGGATCAGCTGACCCGAGATCGCGCGCACGAGCGCGTGCTCGGGGGACGAGAGCTGCCACGGCCGCATGCCCGTCAGCCGTCCGCGCATCGGCCGCAGCAGCGGGTCGGCGGCCGCGACCTCCAGGAACGGCCGGTGGTCGACGCGGAGTCCCAGCATCTCGACCAGCCGGTCGTGCGCGACCGCCTCGTCGGCCGCCGAGATCCGCATCCGCACCGCGCCGTCCGCCAGCTGCCAGACGCGGGCGCGAGCCGGGCCGGCAGCCGTCGCGAAGGCGACCTCGAGGACGCCGCCGTGGACGCGCCGGGTGGGGTCAGGCCAGGTGGTGACCGCGCGGAGCGAGAACGGCGCGACCGGTTCGACCTGGGCCTCGAGCACGGCCGGATCGTACCGGCCGCGCTCGCTCCCCTCCCCGCGTTACCAGACCGAGACCGTCGCCAGGTGCGAGCTGCCGTCGGTCAGCTTGACCTTGGCCGCCACGCACCCGTGGGTGCGCCAGTCGAGCCGGAACTGCACCGTGTAGGCGGTGCTGCTCGCCGGGCCGTGGTGCCCGTGCCAGTGGCTCCCGTGCCCACGGTGGTGCGCACCCCAGCGGTGGTGGCGATGCCACCATCCCCAGTGCCGGCCGTTGTCCGAGCTGGTGACGGCATGGACCGTGCTCCACACGGACGAACCGCACGGCGCGACCTGCACCCGGTCGACGACATCATCGCCGGGCTGCCCACCGAGCAGGAAATGCAGCCGGGCGTTGTGGAACCACCCGACGGTGGTGCCGTCGTGGGCGGTCGGCCATGACCAGCCGAGCCAGTTGAGCGTCGCGGGTGGCGGCGTCGGGTCGCCGGGCGGATCGGTCGGCGGCGTCACATCCGGCGCCTTGACCGTCCAGGCGACGGTCTTCTGCGTCTGGTTGCCCGCTGCGTCAACGGCCGTGACCGTGAACGTCTTCTGGCCGGTGGTTGCGGTCGAGACCAGCCCGCCGTCGGCCACCGGGCCGGCGCACGAGCCGCCGCTCGAGCCGCCGTCGGTGCACGAGTAGTGCGCCGTCAGGGCATCGCCCTGCGTCACGGTCTGCCCGTCGGCCGGTGCCGTGATTGTGATCTGCGGTGCGAGTCGGTCGACCTGGTTGCCTGCGATCGGGCCGGCCTGGGCGCAGTTGCCGGCCAGGTCGCACACCTGGCGCGAGTCGGTCGACGCGTTGGCCGTCTCCGTGCCGGCGGCGACTGAGGTGTGCAGGTCGAAGCTCGCATCGCCCGCGGAGGCCAGCCCGAGTCCCGCATCGGCCGCGGTGCAGTGCAGCGTTACATCGGACGCGTGCCAGGCTCCGTCGGCGGCGGCGCAGGAGATGGCCGGCGCCGCCGTGTCGCTGGTCAGCTGGAACGGCGAGTCGAAGCGGAACGCATCCCAGCCGCCCCCGGCACGCGTGGTGTCGCCGGCCACCAGGTCGGCCGCCGTCGATACGAACGCCACCGAGCTGGCGTCGGCGGACAGGGACGACGACATGCTGATCTGCGTCAGCGACGACGACGTGGACACCAGCCGCGTTTGGCCGGCCGCCAGATCGCGTACGAACACGTCGCGATCGGTGCCGTGGTCGGCGGCATCGAGGTTGGTCGCCTGGGAGTCGAAGGCCACATACCGGCCGTTCGCCGACACCCAGCCGCCGAACGAGACGCTGTTGCCCGGGGCGGACGCACCGCGCGACACGAGCTGGACGCCGCCCGGCGACCAGGCGTAGACGTCGTTCAGCGCGTTGGTGTCGTCGGCCGCCAGCGCCGCGGTCGTCTGGAAGACCACGCGCGAGCCGCCTGCCGCCACGGCGCCGGGCGCCAGGACGGCACCGGATCCGGCGCCGAGCGACGTCGACGATCCGGTGGCCCGATCGACCAGCACGATGTCAGAACC
>DATLLN010000192.1:0-4034 GCA_035537835.1 Gaiellales bacterium | reverse complement strand
CCCGCGCGCAGCACACGGGTGAGGACGAGCGACGCCGCCAGCGCACCGGCGGTGGTGGCGCCCTCCATCGGCAGCCGGGCCTCGGGCAGCCTGCGACGTACCAGCGGCAGCAGGTAGATGGCCTCGGCGACCCGCAGGACGCCACGCAGGCCGGGCACGCTCAGCGCCGGTGCCGGCAGCTCGGGCTTGCGGCCGGACGCCATCCGGATCTCGCCCTCGGGCGTCCGCACGGCGGCGGCCCAATGATCGGGTCCCTGCACGAGCACGCCGTTGCGCAGGGCCATCCCTCCGAGCCGCACCTGCGCCTGCTCCGAGCTGCTCATGCTCCCAGTATAGATTTTCGCTCATTAGCAGCGACCTTTTCGCAGATTCGGCCGAGCAGCGGCTGGGCTCCGTGGCGCCGCTGCCGCAGCGCATGCGGCCGGCGACGCTGGACGAGTTCGTCGGCCAGCAGCAGGTCGTGGGCCCCGACAGCGCCCTGCGGCGGGCGATCGCGGCCGACGGCGTCGGCTCGATGATCTTCTACGGCCCGCCCGGCACCGGCAAGACCACGCTGGCGCGGATCGTCGCCCACACCACGCAGGCCCACTTCGAGGAGCTGTCCGCCGTCCAGGTGGGGATCGGGGACGTCCGCCGGGTGATCGCCGAGGCCACCGACCGGCTGGGCGCCAGCGGCCAGAAGACGATCCTCTTCCTCGACGAGATCCACCGCTTCAACAAGGCGCAGCAGGACGCGCTGCTGCCGGCCGTCGAGTCGGGGCTGATCACGCTGATCGGCGCGACCACCGAGAACCCCTATTTCGAGGTCAACTCGGCCCTGCTGTCGCGGTGCGCGCTGTTCGAGCTGGTGCCGCTGGACGCCGACGGTGTGACCGAGATCCTGCGCCGCGGCGAGGACGTGCTGGGGGTGGAGCTGGCCGACGACCTGCGCGCGCAGATCGCCAAGGCGGCCGGGGGCGACGCCCGGAACGCGCTGAACATCCTGGACGCGGCGGTGGCGGCTGCCGCCGGGGGCACGGTCACCGAGCAGCACGTGATCGATGCCGCCCGCAAGCGGCCGCTGCTGTACGACAAGGGCGGCGACCACCACTACGACGTCACGTCGGCCTTCATCAAGAGCATGCGTGGCTCGGACGCCGACGCCGCGATCTACTACCTGGCCGTGATGATCTCGGGCGGCGAGGATCCCAAGTTCATCGCCCGGCGGATGATCGTGTTCGCCTCCGAGGACATCGGCAACGCCGACCCGCAGGCGATCCAGGTGGCGGTCGCCGTCGCCCGGGCCGTCGAGTTCGTCGGCCTGCCGGAGGCGCGCATCAACCTCTCGCAGGGCGCGGCGTACCTGGCCCGCGCGCCGAAGTCGAACGCCTCGTACCGCGCCATCGGGAAGGCGATGGAGGACGTCCGCGACCGCGGGACGATGCGGCCGCCCAAGCCGATCCGCGACGCCAGCTACTCCGGCGCCAAGAAGCTGGGACACGGCGCCGGCTACAAGTACCCGCACGACTACCCGGGCGGGCAGGTCGACCAGCAGTACCTACCCGACGAGCTGGCCGGAACCGTCTACTACGACGAGGACGGCGGCTCAGAGGATCCGGGCGCCGAGGGCTGAGAGCGCGAGCTCGACCGCCAGGCTCCCGGTGGCATTGCGCTCGTCCAGGATCGGGTTCACCTCGACCAGCTCAAGCGAGCTCATCAGCCCGCTCTCGGCCAGCATCTCCATCGCCAGGTGGCCCTCGCGGTAGGTGATGCCGCCGCGCACCGGCGTGCCGACGCCGGGTGCCTGGTCGGGGTCGAGCACGTCCATGTCGAACGATGCGTGCAGGAACGTGCCTCCGGCCGCCAGCTCGATCGCCCGCTCCATCACGGCGCGCATCCCCAGCCGGTCGATGTCGGCGATCGTGAACACGTGGACGCCGACCCGCCGCAGCTGGCTGCGCTCGCCGCGATCGACGCTGCGGATGCCGACCAGCACCGTGCGGGCGTCGTCGGCCATCGGCACCGGCCAGGGGAGGTCTTCGAACCTCTGGTCGCCGGTCAGGCCGAGCGCCACCGACAGCGGCATGCCGTGGACGTTGCCGCTGGGCGAGGTCGACGGCGAGTTGATGTCGGTGTGCGCGTCCAGCCAGACGACGCCGCCGGGGCCGCCGAACGCCCGGGCCAGGCCGCCCAGCGTGCCGATTGCGATCGAGTGGTCGCCGCCCAGCACCAGCGGCATCTCACCGTCCGCCACCGACCCGGCGACGCGGTCGGCGAGTTCCTCGCAGGTGCGACGGATCGCCGACCAGTAGCGGGCGGTGGGATCGCCCTCGTCCAGCGCCTCCACCATGCCCGTGCTGACGTTGCCGTGATCGTGGACGACGTGGCCCAGCGCTGCCACCCGCTCGCCCAGCTGGGCGTAGCGGATCGCAGACGGACCCATGTCCACGCCGCGCCTGCCCGACCCGAGGTCGAGCGCCGCGCCGATCACGCCGACGGGCCGCGGATCGCTCGAGGCTTGCAGGCGAGGATTCACGCCGCGAGATCGTACGCGATCGTGCGGCGCGGCGGGGATCGCCAGAGATGCTCAAGGGATCTGCGAGAACGCCGATAAGGCAACTGACGTCCCCGCTGGGACGGACGGAAGACCCCCCTGTCACTTTTCCCGTCCGCTGTAGTCCGCTGCACTCGAGGAGGAATCTCCACATGGTCGATCCGGCGAGCATTCGCAACGCTTCATTCTCGCTCACGCCGACCGGGTACAACCCTGAGGAGGTCGACCGCTTCCTGGGTGACCTGGCCGACGACCTCTCCGCCGCCGATCCCGGCGACATCCGCAACGCCTCGTTCTCGCTGACCCCCACCGGGTACAACCCCGAGGAGGTCGACGAGTACCTGGCCGCCGTCGCGGACGCTCTGGCGTCCGATCCTGTCGCCGCCCCTGCGCAGCAGCACGAGACCCCCGTCGCCGACGAGACCCCCGTCGCCGACGAGCCCGCCGAGGAGCAGCACGACGAGAAGTTCGAGGTTGTGGCGGAGGAGCAGCAGGAGCAGGGCTGGGCGGAGCCGGTGGCGGTCGAGCAGGATGAGGCGCCCGAGGCGGACGCCGAGCCCGTCGAGCACGCCGAGCCGGTCGAGGACGCCGTGGAGGAGCACTTCACCGCCGACGAGCCCGTGGCGGAGGAGGAGCCCGAGCACGCGGCCGAGGAGCAGTCGTTCGCGGAGGAGCCCGTCGCCGAGGAGCAGCCGGAGCAGGAGCCGCACGTCCAGACCTGGACGGTCGAGGCCCCGACGGTGTCGATCGCCGACCCGGTGTTCGCGGAGCGCCCGGCCGCCGACCTGAGCGGCCTCGCCGCGGCGGTCGACACGACGATCGCCGCACTGCAGGCGTTCGTCGACGGCGAGCTCCAGCGCGTCCGCGACGCGAGCAAGCTCGAGGTCGAGGAGATCATCGCCGAGCGGCAACGGCTGGTCGACGAGGCGGCGAACGCCGGCGAGCAGCACCTCGAGGAGGTGCAGGCGCACGCCGAGAAGATCATCGCCGACGCCGAGCGGCAGCGCGACGATCTGGCGTCGCGGGCCGAGGCCGAGCGGGATGCCGAGCTGGGCAAGCTCCAGCGGGTGCTGGGCGAGCGCGAGGCGCAGGCCGAGGCCCGGGCCGCGGAGATCCTGTCGGAGGCCGAGTCCACCCGCCGCGAGGCCGACGAGCTGCTGGCCAGCGCGTCCCAGGCCCAGGCTCAGATGCTGGCGTCCTTCGAGCAGGCCCGGTCATCGCTGATCCAGGCGGCCGAGCGGACCGGGCATCTCACCACCACCGTCCACTCCGTCGACGTCTCGGAGACCGGTGAGGATGAGCAGAACGCAGCCGCAGCTTGACGCACCGATCGCGCCCTTCCGCCTGATCTCGGTGGAAAGGGGTCAGCCCGTGGCGATCGACGAGCTCGTCGGTCACGCCCCTGCCGTGCTGGCGCTGGTCGAGGACGCTCGCGGGGACGATCCCCGGGCCTCGATGCTGCGCGAGCTGGGCGGCCTGATGCAGCGCTCCGCCAGCGAAC
>DATLLN010000191.1:0-6325 GCA_035537835.1 Gaiellales bacterium | reverse complement strand
GTACAACCGCGAGTGGGGGCGGCGCGGGATCACCCGGGGGGCGACGGTGGTGATCGCGTCCGACGGCTGGGAGCGTGGCGATCTCGAGGAGCTCGACCGTGAGCTCGGCCGGCTGGCGCGCCAGGCGTACGAGGTGATCTGGGTCAACCCGCTCAAGGGGCATCACGGCTTCGAGCCGCTGGCGGGCGGCATGCGGACGGCGCTGGTGCACGTCGACCGGTTCATGGAGGGGCACAACCTGGTCGCGCTCGAGGCGCTGTCCGAGGCGCTCGCGGCCCCCGGCGAGGGGCGCCACAGCCACGCCGTCTGACCGCTCGTGACGTCCGGTTCAAGTTCCCGCGAACTCCGGTCGATCATGGGTGCATGACCCTCCCCTGGCGGATCGCGGCCGCCACACTCGCATTCGCACCGGTGATCGCGTACTTCGCGTTCCGGTCGCACCTCACCACGATGTACGTGACCGTCGACGGTCACTTCCTGATCGTCGCCGGCTCGTCGCTCGCCGCCGCCGCAATCAGCGTGTTGATCACACGGGTCGCCGTTCGCCGCAACGACATCCGCGCCGGCCTCGTCGGCGTGGCGTTCACGGTGATGGCGGGCATGCTGGCGATCCATGGTCTGAGCACCCCCGGCTTCATCCTCGACGAGTACGGCCGCAACGCCGTGATCGGCCTCGCGGGCGCCCTGGCGGTGCCGGCCGGCGGCGTGATCATGGCGCTGGCCGTGATCGCTCCACCCAACCTCCCGCAGGGACGCACGTGGATCGTGCGTGGCCAGATCGCTGTGATCGCCGCCCTGGTCACCTTCGGCTTCATGGGGCTGATGCACCCCGAGCTCGTCCCGCAGGTGCCGGTGATGGTGCACCCGTGGGTGCTGTTCGAGCTGATTCCGACGGCGATCCTGTACGCGCTGGTCGCGAACCACGCGCTGCGCACGTTCCGCCTGACGCGGCGGCGCGCCGACCTGTGGGTCTCGATCGGCATGGTCTGGCTGGGCAGCTCGATCGTCCTCTACCTGCTCTCCGGCGTCTGGACGGTCGGCTTCTGGGGAGCCCACACCCTGGAGGCGCTGGGCTTCGTCTCGGTCGCCGGAGCGGTCGCGGTCGACCTGGCGCGCCAGCGGCCGTCGAACATGCTGTTCGAGCGGCTGGGCGGCAGCGATCTGATCGAGTCCGAGGAGACGCTGCTCGGCGGCTACGTCCGGGCGCTGACCGCGGAGCTCGAGGAGCACGACCCGTCGACCGGCCGCCACTCCCGCCGGGTCGCCGTGCTGTCGGTCAGGGTTGCCGAGCAGATGGGCCTGCCTCCGCACCGCGTCCGCCGGCTGGCGATCGCGGGGCTGGTACATGACATCGGCAAGCTGCGGATCGACCCCGACGTGCTGAACAAGCCGGCGCGGCTGACCGACGAGGAGTACGAGCAGATCAAGAAGCACCCCGAGCTGGGCGTCGCGCTGCTCCGGCACCTGGGCGGCTTCGACGACGTCCTGGCGATCGTCGAGGCGCACCACGAGCGGTGGGCCGGCGGCGGCTACCCGCATGGGGTGGCCGGCGACGAGATCCCGCTCGAGGCGCGGATCCTCACCGCGTGCGACGTCTACGACGCGCTGACCGAGAAGCGCGTGTACCGCGACGCCTGGTCGGCGGAGCGGGCGGTCGCGCTGATCAGGGACGAGACCGGCACCACGTTCGACCCGGACTGCGCCGACTCGCTGCTGGCCGTGCTGGCCGGCCCCGAGGTGCGCGTGGTCACGCACCGCATGGGCGCGTCGACGGCGCCGTCCACCGCGCCGAGCTCCTGACCGCGCCTCCCGGCTAGCCGATGCAGGGCCCGGCGTCTGCGCGCCCGGACATCCTGGGCAACGCAGCGAGGATGTCCTCGACGGGGATCCCGAAGCCTCCCGAGCCGTTCTGATTGGCCGCGAACATCATCGCCAGCACGCGCCCCCGGCGGTCGACCACCGGCCCGCCCGAGTCGCCGTGGCGGAGCGGTCCGCGGATCGGCACCACCGTGCGCGGCGCAAGGCCGTGCCCGTAGGCGTCCGCGGCGAGCACCGTCACCGACCGTCCCGCCGTTCCGGCGGCGACCGTCAGCCCACCGCCACCTGGGTAGCCGAGCAGGGCGACCGGGGCCGTGTCTGCTGCCAGCGGATGTGTTGCCAGTGGAGGCACGTTGAGTCCGGGGACGCGCAGCAGCGCGATGTCGAGATCCTTGTTGACGTAGACCGGGTACGCCGACCAGCTGTCGTCGGAGAGCTGCACCTGGGTGTCGTCCTCGCCTGCGATGACGTGTGCATTGGTGACAACGAGCTGCGGGCGGATCACCCAGCCGGAACCGCGCAGCTCGAGCGAGCAGGCGTCGCCGTCGATGCGCACCACGCTTGCGGCTGCGGTGGCGACCGGCGTGTCGTGTGGGAGCTCCGGATCGGGCGGGGGCAGGGAGTCGCCGAGGGCCGCGGCGATCACCGGCAGCCGGTCGAACCGCTGGAGCGCGTCCATCAGCACCCCCGCCGGCAGCCGGTCGACGATCGGCGGCAGCAGCGCCGAGCGCTGCACGATGTGGCGCATGCCCAGCGCCGGCTGGTGGAGCGCCGCGACCGCCAGCATCCAGACCGCGAGCAGGCCGAGCAGCGATCCGGTGATCAGGCCGCCGGCGCGGTCGAAGGGCGCCAGCGGGCTGGTGTGCACCGCGTTGCGCATGCGGTTTGCCAGGGGGGTGGCCGCGGCCTGCAGCAGCAGCCCACACACGATGGCCCCGACCAGGGCGGCGATCGGCTTCCAGGGCGAGCGGTCGCCGCCCGAGAGCAGCGCCGGCGCCAGCCGTGAGCCGATGATCGCGCCGATGGCAAAACCGATCAGCGCCACCGCCTGACCGGTGAAGCCGCGGCGGAGTCCGACCAGGGCGGTGATCGCCAGCCAGGCGATCACGAGCACGTCGATGGTCTGCACCTCCGTAGTATCGGCGGCTTTGCACCGGTGTGTCAGACTGCAGGTGTGGATCTCCCTGACTTCGTCGAGATCGAGCGGACTCCGAAGCTGCGATCGCCCCGCCTGGTGGCCGCCTTCCGCGGCTGGAACGACGCCGGCGCCTCGGCCAGCCTGGCGGCGGGCTATCTGCGGGCCGCCACCAACGCCGAGCGCTTCGCCGTGATCGACTCGGAGCCCTTCGTGGACTACCAGCAGACCCGGCCGCACGTGCAGCTCGCCGACGGCTACGTCCGCAACGTCGAGTGGCCGGTGACGGAGCTGTTCGCCGACGAGGACAGCGACCTCGTGCTGGTGCTGGGCAGCGAGCCGAACTTCCGGTGGCGCGCCTATACCGACGCGGTGTGCTCGATCGCCTCCAGCCTGCACGTGGGGCTGGTGGTCACGCTCGGTGCGCTGCTGGCGGACACGCCGCACACCCGGCCGATCCCGGTGTCGTCGACCGGCTCCGACGAGGAGCTGATCGGCCAGCTCGGCCTGACGCGGTCGAACTACGAGGGGCCGACCGGGATCGTCGGCGTGCTGCACGACGCGTGCGACCGCACCGGCATCCGCTCGGCGAGCCTGTGGGCGGCGACGCCCCATTACATCTCGGCCACGCCGAACCCGAGCGCCGCGGTCGCGCTGCTCGAGCGGCTGCGCGATCTGGTGTCGACCCCCGGGCCGAACGACGACCTGCGCCGCGCCGCGAGTGAGTACCAGGTGCGGGTGGCTGCAGCGATCGCCGAGGACGAGGATGTGCAAGCCTACGTCGCGCAGCTCGAGGAGCAGGCCGACGAGGAGGACGCGCCGAGCGGCGACGAGCTCGCCCGGCAGTTCGAGCGCTATCTCCGCGAGCAGGGCGAGAGCGACCCCAACGGTTGATGTCGGTAGAGGCAACTGACGCAACGTTCGAGCAGGACGTCATCGAGCGTTCCCGCTCGGTGCCTGTGGTCGTCGACTTCTGGGCCGAGTGGTGCGGGCCGTGCCGGCAGCTGACCCCGGTGCTGGAGAGCGCGATCGACGCGACCGGCGGCGCGGTCGAGCTGGTCAAGATCGACGTCGACGCGAACCCGCGCACAGCCGTCGCCCACCGGGTGCAGGGGATCCCTGCGGTCAAGGCGTTCCGCGACGGCCGGCTGGTCGACGAGTTCACGGGCAACGTCCCGCGGGCGTCTGTCGACTCGTTCCTTCGCGGGCTGCTGCCGTCGGAGGCCGATCGGCTGGTCGAGCTGGGCGACGAGGAGTCGGTCCGCAAGGCGCTCGAGCTCGAGCCCGATCACCCCGGGGCGCTGGCGGCGCTCGCCCGGCTGGAGCTTGCCGATGATGACAACGGATCGGCGGCGCTTGCCGCGATCGAGGCGGGCGACGTCGAGGGCGGCCTCCAGCTGCTGCTCGATGCGGTGCGCACCGCCGACGGCGAGAGCCGCGACCGGCTGCGCCAGGTGATGGTCGGCGTGTTCGCCGACCTCGGCCAGGACGACCCGCTGGCGACGCGCTTTCGGCGCGAGCTGGCCCGCACGCTCTACTAGAACGACCCAGAGCGCTGCGCGAACGGGGGATGGGGGATCCCCACGGCGAGTGATGCCCGCACCCCCCGGGGCGTCGCATCATGAGACGGATTGCCGCCGGTTCTCCACCCGGTGTACTCGTGCCCGTCCCAGAGGAGCAGCCTCACCCCGTGCCTCGTCGCCTTCGCATCCTGACCGTCATCGCAGCGCTCGCCGGCCTCGGCCTGGTCGCGGCTGCGCCCAGCTACGCCGTGCTCGCCGCCCCGACGCCGGACACCACCGACGTCGGCACTCCGGTGCCGGCGCTTCACTGGACGTCCGTCTCCGGCGCCGCGCAGTACCAGGTTCAGATCTCCGCCGCCTCGGACTTCAGCGCGCTGCTCAACCCGGATCCGAACTCGCAGCTGACGAAGAACACGTACTACACGCTGACGACGACCGTGCCGGACTGCACCTGCTACTGGCGCGTGCGCGCGGTCTCCTCGACCGGCGTGTCAGGCGCCTGGTCGTCTGCGACCGAGTGGGACAAGTCCTCGTCGGCGCCGACGCCGACCGCGCCGAACGACGGCGACACTGTGACGTACCCGAACCCGCTCGTGCTGGGCTGGGATCCGGTCGACGGCGCCCAGAAGTACGAGGTGCTGATCGGCGACTCGCCGTCGCTGACCGGTACGCCGGTGGAGACCTCGGCGACGCACTACGCGCCGACCGGATGGCTGGCCAACGGCACGCACTGGTGGGCCGTCGCCGTCAAGGATGCAAACAACGTGACCTCGGCGTACTCCACGCCCCAGTCGTTCGACTGGGAGTGGCCGTCCGCCGTCTCCGGCCTGACGGTCACCGACACGGTCGACAGCACCGGCGACTCGTACGCCGACGACACGATCTATGAGCCGCGGTTCTCGTGGGATCCCGTCGCGGGCGCCGCGAAGTACGACGTCGACATCAGCCTCGACTCGAACTTCGCGACCGGCTCGACCACGCGGTACACGACGATCGGCACCTCGCTGTCGCCGACTGCGGTGCTGGAGAACGCCGACTACTACTGGCGCGTCCGCGCGATCGATCCGGCCAGCGGCGTGGGTGACTGGACGTACGGCGGCGACGCCGCCGCTCCGGGCGACAGCTTCTCGGAGTCCTACGACACCCAGTCGCCGTCGATCAACAACCTGCGGATGACCGATGTGACGTCCGACCCGGGCAACGACGACGACGCCGACTCCGGCGACGGCTACCAGACGACTGAGCCGATCGTGCAGTGGGATCCGGTGCCGGGCGCCGGCGCCTACGTGGTGGACGTCCGCCAGTACGACCTCAATGATCCGTCCGCCGGCTGCAACTGGTCCGGCGTGCTGGGCCAGAAGAAGTGGCTGAACATCGTCGAGGGCAACGCCTGGACGCCGCTCGGCAGCACCCTTGGCGCAGGCAACACTGTGTTGCCGGGCAAGTCGCCGACCAAGGACTCGATCACCGCGGCCCTGGTCGTCGGCAACGCCTACTGCGTCCGGGTCAAGCCGGTGCGCCTGATCAACGGCGTCGCGGCGCCGTGGACGTACCTCGATCCGAGCAACGACGGCACCAACTGGGCGTTCCAGTACGACGGCCCGCCTGCCGGCGACGTGTGCCAGCCGTCCTGCGCCAGCGAGGATTACCTCGGTGCGGACGACTACCTGACGCCGCAGACCGGCTCCACGTCGACCAGCATGCCGCTGTTCACGTGGAACCCGATCTCGGGCGCCGGCGGGTACTTCATCGTGGTGGCCACCGACCAGGCGATGACGCACGTCATCGACTACGCCTGGACGGAGGTTCCCGCCTACTCACCGCGCACGTCCAGCGCCAGCTCGCTGAT
>DATLLN010000190.1:0-4879 GCA_035537835.1 Gaiellales bacterium | reverse complement strand
GTGTAGATGCCCGCGATCTGGGACAGGTTGGCCATCACGATGATGTCCGCCACGACTATCGCCCAGCCGCCCAGCCAGCCCAGCCACGGCCCCATGGCGAGCGTCACCCAGCTGAAGGTCGTGCCGGCGTCGGCGTCGGCGCGGTTCATGTAGTAGTAGGACGCCGCGATCAGCAGCATCGGGACGAACGCCAGCAGCATGATCGCCGGCGACTGCAGCCCGACGGCTGCGACCACCAGGCCCAGCGACGACGCCAGGCTGTAGCCCGGTGCGGTGGAGGCGACGCCGATGACGACGTTGGAGACGAACCCGAGAGCGCCGGCCTTCAGACCCTTGGTGTCGTCCGCAGGACGCTCGGCGATCACCGGGCGATCCTAGCAGCGATCAGCCGGGTTTGAACTTCCGTTCAACCTCGTCCAGCCACTCCTCGTACGCTGCGACCAGACGCAGGGTCAGCCCGTGGGCCAGCAGCAGGTAGCGCTCGCGGTGGGGCAGGGAGTGGGCCCGCTCCTCCGCCAGCTCGATCCGCCGGCGGATGTCCGCCAGGTCGGCGCGCAGCGGCTCGAGGCCTTCGAGCACCGCCGCGTCGTCGCCCACCAGATCGCCGGCGATCACCCGGACGATCACCTCATTCTGCGTGCGCGGGTAGGTCGCGGGCTCCCGCACCCAGGCCGCGATCGCCTCACGCCCCTTGTCGGTCAGCATGTAGTGCGTCCGCTCGCGGGTCCTGCCAGGCCGCTTCTCGGCCGTCAGGTAGCCGAGACGTGCGAGCCGTTTGGGCTCGGCGTAGTACTGGCTGTCGGCCGCGTCCCAGTACATGCGGCCCTCCCGGGCCATGCGGACGAGGTCGTGCGGGCCGGCGCCGCCCTCGCCGACGAGGACGAGGAGGACGTGCGAGAACGGTGTGAGGGTATTGCTTGACAAAGCTCCGATTCCGAGTTATAAACTCTCAATCAGAGTTTACTACAGGAGGAGCTGCGATGTCCACAATGGAACGCACGAGCACCCGCGACTTCTGGTTCGCGGACACTCTCGGCCGTGTGCTGGTCGGGGGCGAGGAGACCGATGGGCGGAGCTGCGTGGTCGAGGTCTCAGGCGGCCGCGGCAGCATGCCGCCGCTGCACGTCCACCATGTCGACGACGAGATCTTCCACGTCCTGGACGGCGAGATCACCGTGTACCACGGCGCTGACGTGGTGCGGCTGAGCCCCGGCGACACCGTCCTCGCGCCGCGCGGCGTGCCCCACACCTACCGGATCGAGTCCGAGACGGCGCGGGTGCTGGTCACCGGCACGCCGGCCGGCTTCGAGCGGTTCATCGAGGCGTTCGGCATGCCCGCCGCGCGGCTCGAGATCCCCGCGCGTCCGATCGAGCCGGACTTCGAGGCCGTCGCGCGGCTCGAGCGCGAGACCGGTTACCGCGTCGAGATCCTCGGGCCCCCGGGAGCGCTCCCCGCGTAGGATGCGCGCGTGGTCGACGCCCAGCTGATCGAGGCCTTCCGCCGGGACGGCGCCGTGTGCGTTCGCGGCGCCCTCTCGGCGGACGAGGTCGTGCTGGTCGAGCAGGGTATCGAGCGGAACCTGGCGGCTCCCAGCAACCGCGCTCTCGTCGCCAGTCGCGACAACGATCCCGGGCGGTTCTTCGAGGACTTCTGCAACTGGGGCGCGATCGGAGAGTTCGAGCGGGTGATCCGAACCTCGGGCATCGCCGCCGACGCCGGCGATCTGATGGGCAGCGACTTTGTGCGCCTGTTCCACGACCACGTGCTCGTCAAGGAGGCGGGCACGCGCCAGCGCACCCCCTGGCACCAGGACCAGCCGTATTACAACGTCGACGGCTCGCAGACGTGCAGCGTCTGGATCCCCGTGGATCCGGTGCCTTGCGAGTCGACGCTCGAGTTCGTCGCCGGCTCCCATCTCGGCCCGTGGCTGATGCCGCGGACGTTCATGGCGGGCGAGGCGAAATGGTTCCCGGAGGGCACGCTCGCCGACCTGCCGGACATCGAGGCCGACCGCGACGCCTTCCCGATCCTCGGCTGGGCGCTCGAGCCGGGCGACGCCGTGTTCTTCAACATGCTGACGCTCCACGCCGCCGGCGGCAGCGCCGGCCGCCGCCGCGCCTTCTCGGTGCGCCTGCTCGGTGACGACGTCACCCACGCCCCTCGGCACTGGACGACGTCGCCGGCGTTCCCCGGGCTGGAGGACGAGCTGCCGGCCGGGTCGGTGATGGACCACCCGCTGTTCCCCGTGGTCTGGGAGCGCGCTAGCCGACCAGCTGCCTGAACGGCTCCTCGTCCCGCAGCGGGTCGAAGTCGGAGTCCTCGGTCGCCATCTGGCGCAGCTCCTCCTTGCGCTCGATCGCCGCCCGCAGGTGGCCGATCGCGTCGTCGGTGCGGCCGGCCAGGCTTTCGCAGCAGGCGAGGTTGTACATCAGCAGCGGCATCTCGGGATTGGCCTCGGCGACGTCCCGCGCCCGGTCGGCGGCACCCGCGTAATCGCCCGCTTCGTACAGCGGATTGATCGGCGCCCACAGCTCCCAGCCGCCCACCTCGTAGACCTTGCCGGGCGTGCCGCCGAGAGCGATCAGCGTCGTCCCCGGCTCCTCGGCGAACGCCGTCCGGCGCACGTTCGGCGGGGCGAACACCAGCGTCCCGGCCGGGGCGTCGACCGTCTCGCCGTCCAGCTCGAACCGCGCATGCCCGGTCTGCACGAGGTACAGCTCCTCGTGCCCGTCGTTGTCGGCCTCGTCGTGCTCGTTGATCAGCCGGTCGCCGGCCCGCTTGCCCGTGAACGCGTTGATGCCGAACGACGTGATCCCGAAGTGCGCCCGCACCGGCCGCCACGGGCACCTGCCGTCGTCCATCTCGTCGATGTCGTCGAGCGTTGCGGCTGTGTAATTGCTCATGTCAGACCTCCTCGCGCGGAGTCTACGTCGGTGGTCAGCCCAGCGAGATGCCCACGTCCGAGTGCTCGAGCAGTAGCGGATCGTGCGTCGCACAGATCACGGCGATCCCCCGCTCGTGCGCGGCCCGGGCCAGCAGGCGGGCGACGGGCGCGGCGTTCGCCCGATCGAGCCGCGAGGTGGGCTCGTCGACCAGCATCAGATCGGGGCCGCCGACCAGCGCGCGGGCGATCGCCGTCCGCTGCCGTTCGCCCGCCGACAGGCGCGACACGCGCTGCGACGCCCGTTCGGCCAATCCGACGTCGGCAAGCAGCCGCTCGGCCTCGGCGTCGGGATCGGCGACGCCGCGCAGCGACGCGGCCAGCGCGACGTTCTCGGCAGCGGACATGAACGCGACCAGCCCCGGATCCTGCCCGACCACGGCGATGTGCCGCCGGCGTACCCGGGCGAGCCCCTCCCGGTCGAGCCTGCCCAGCGACTCGCCGCAGACCAGGACCTCGCCCCCGCCGGGCCGCTCCAGCCCGGCGAGCATGTGCAGCAGGGTGCTCTTGCCCGTGCCCGACCGGCCGGCGATCGTCGTCAGCAGGCCGCGGTGGAACTCCGCGCTGAAGCCGTCGAACACCGTGCGCGCGCCGAACGACTTGTGCACCGACGCCAGCTCGGCGACCACCGCGCCGGGCACCGGCGGTTCGTCCGGCGGCTGCTCGTCGGCGGGCAGGTCGCGCCGCGCTGCGGTCTCCAGCACCACGCCGTCCTCGTCGCGGTGAGCCCGCAGATGCGTCGCCCCGTCCAGCAGATCGGCGGGCACGTGCACCCATCCGCCGCGACCGACGACCAGCGCCTCGCCGTCGCCCACCGTCTCCTGGCTGAGCCGGCCGTCCCGGACGCGCACCACGCGGTCGGCGATCGCCTCCGACCCCGGGTCATGGCTGACGATCACCGCCGTCCCGCCGACGTCGCGGGCCAGCTCACGGATCAGCCGGTAGACCTCGGCGGCGTTGGCCGCATCGAGCTCGCCGGACGGCTCGTCCGCCAGCAGCAGCTTGGGCCGGTGGGCGAGGGCCGCGCACAGCGCCACCCGCTGCTGCTGGCCGCCCGACAGCTCGCCGGGCCGGGCGCCCGCCGCATCTCCCAGCCCGACGGCCTCCAGCAGCTCCATAGCCCGCGCCCGCCGCGTCGCCGGGTCGACGCCGCGCAGGGCCTGCTGGAGTCCGACGATCTCCCCGCAGGGCAGATCCGGCGTCAGGGCACGCTCGTAGTGCTGGTCGACCAGGCCGAGGTTGCGCGCCCGGAACTCGGCCGCCCGGCGGCCGTGCAGGTGGGCGACGTCCTCGCCCAGCACGCGGGCGACGCCGGCGGACGGCCGCTCGAGGGCGGCCAGGATCCGCAGCAGCGTGCTCTTGCCCGACCCGCTCGGCCCCAGCACCACCACCACCTCGCCCTCCTCGACGTCGAGGGTCATGCCCTGGAGCGCCGCGGCGTCACCCTCGGCGGTACGGTGGATGCGGAACACGTCCCGCATGAGCACGGCGTTCACGGCGCCACCCCGGTCGGCCGCCGCGGCAGCGGCCGCGAGAACACCACGCGGGTGAGCACGCCGATGCCGGCCCAGGCCAGCAGCCCGAACAGCACGATCCCCGCAAGCAGCGGCGCCCATCCGGCCTGCGGCTCGAGCGGCGGTTGCGGCGCCCCGCCGCCGGCGGCGACCTGGACGAGGTCGGCGGCCAGCCGCGAGAGCAGCGCGCCGACCAGCAGCCCGGCGATCAGGCCGGCCCCGCCGACCAGCGCCGCCCGCAGCCGCAGCTCGGTGCGCAGGTCGCGGGGCGCCACGCCCTGGGCCTCGAGGTCGAACAGCTCGGCGCGCTCGTCGCGCACGGCGCTGGCCACGGACAGCAGCAGGCCGCCCAGGGCGAGCGCGAGCGCCAGCACGGCGCCCGCCTCCAGCGCGACCAGGATGCCGCGGGCGAGCGGGTCGGTG
>DATLLN010000189.1:0-2842 GCA_035537835.1 Gaiellales bacterium | reverse complement strand
GCGACCGCCCGGCCGCCGTCGGCCGGGCGGTCGCCGACGCCTCCGGCGGGGGCGTCGA
Organism: Gaiellales bacterium; assembly: GCA_035537835.1. Taxonomy (GTDB): domain Bacteria; phylum Actinomycetota; class Thermoleophilia; order Gaiellales; family JAICJC01; genus DATLLN01. The sequence goes on along the minus strand of DATLLN010000189.1, from coordinate 2,784 downwards.
CTACGCCATCGAGACCACCGGCAGGCCGGTGTCGATGACCGCCGCCTTCCTCTCCACCCGCAAGCGGGGCGCGGCCGTGCTGGCCGGGATCCCTCGCGCCGACGCCGAGCTGCGGGTGCCCGCGCTGTCGATTCCGCGCATGGAGCGGCGGGTGTTGGGCTCCATCTACGGATCGTCGCGGCCCGACCGCGACTTCCCGCTGATCCTCGACCTCTACCGCCGCGGCCGGCTGCCGCTCGACCGGTTGATCACACACCGGCTGCCGCTGGCCGCTATCGGCTCGGCGGTCGACGCCGTGCGCACCGGCGACGCCACCCGGGTGGTGCTCGACCTGTCATGAGCGGGGCGCGGGCACGAGGGAGCTGCCTGTGCGGCGCCGTTCGCTACGAGGTGCACGGGCCGCTGCGCGACGTCATCGTCTGCCACTGCCGGGAGTGCCGGCGCTGGCACGGTCACGCCTGCTCGGCCTCCGCCTCGGCCAAGGACGACCTGGTCATCCGCGACAGCGAGGGCGTTTTGCGCTGGATCGACAGCCCCAAGAGCGACGCCCACGGGCGCCTCGGCTTCTGCTCGCGGTGCGGATCGAGCCTGTTCTGGGATGCGCCCGGGCGCCCCACCACGGCGATCGCCGCCGGCACCCTGGACGAGCCGACCGGGCTGCGCACGATCTCCCACATCTACACCGCCACCAAGGGCGACTACTACGAGCTCCCCGACGACGGCCTGCCGCGGTTCGCCTACAGCGGCAACGAGAAGCCCGATGCCGCGCACTGAGTCGCATCCCGACTTCCTGTGGAGCAGCCCGGAGCCGCGCTCCTCGTACGACGTGGTGATCGTCGGCGGCGGCGGCCACGGCCTGTTCACCGCCTACTACCTGGCCAGGAATCACGGCATTACGAACGTGGCGGTGGTCGAGCGCGGCTGGCTGGGCGGCGGCAACGCCGTCCGCAACACCACCGTGATCCGCTCCAACTACCTGTGGGACGAGAGCGCCGCCATCTACGAGCACTCGCTGAAGCTGTGGGAGGGCATCCAGGAGGAGCTCGACTACGACGTGCTGTTCGACCAGCGGGGTGTGCTCAACCTGGCGCACAACCTGCACGACGTGCGCGAGAGCGTGCGCCGGGTGAACGCCAACCGGCTGAACGGGGTCGACGCGGAGTGGCTGGACGCCGACGGGGTGGCGGAGTTCTGCCCGCTGATCAACACCTCGAAGGACATCCGCTACCCGGTGATGGGCGCGACGCTGCAGCGGCGGGGAGGCATCGCCCGTCATGACGCGCTGGTGTTTGCCGTGGCCCGCGCCGCGGCTGCCCTGGGCGTCCACCTGATCCAGGACTGCGAGGTGACCGGGATCGAGGTCGATTCCGGCCGGGCGGTCGCGCTTCAGACCTCGCGGGGCCGGATCGCCGCCGGCCGGATCGGGCTGTGCGCCGCCGGTCACTCGTCCGTCGTGGCGGCGATGGCCGGCGTCGAGCTGCCGATCCAGAGCCATCCCCTGCAGGCCCTGGTCTCGGAGGTGCTCGACCAGGTGCTCGACACCGTGGTGATGTCGAACGCCGTCCACGTGTACGTCAGCCAGGCGCACAAGGGCGAGCTGGTGATGGGCGCGGGCATCGATCCCTACAACTCCTACGCCCAGCGCGGTTCGTTCCACGTGATCGAAGAGCAGATGGCCGCCGCGCTGGAGCTGTTCCCGATCTTCGCCAGAGCGCGCGTGCTGCGCACATGGGCGGGCATCGTCGACGTCTGCCCGGATGCCAGCCCGATCGTCGGCCCGACCCCGGTCGAGAACCTGTTCGTCAACTGCGGCTGGGGCACCGGCGGCTTCAAGGGCACGCCGGGATCGGGCTGGGTGTACGCCTGGACGCTGGCCCACGGGGAGGCCCACGAACTGAACCGGCCGTTCGCGCTCGAGCGGTTCGAGACCGGAGCGCTGATCGACGAGCACGGTGCCGCGGCGGTGGCGCACTGATGCTGCTGATCCCCTGCCCCTGGTGCGGGCCGCGCGACGAGATCGAGTTCCGCTACGGCGGCGAGGCGCACGTCGCCTACCCGGCCGACCCCCCGGTCGTCGACGATCTGGAGCTGGCCCGCTACATCTTCTACCGCGGCAACCCGAAGGGCCGCTTCCAGGAGCGGTGGGTACACCAGCAGGGCTGCCGGCGCTGGTTCAACCTGGTGCGCGACACCGTCACCCACGAGATCGCCGGCTCCTACCTACCCGGGCAGGAGCCGCCGGCATGATGCGCCGGCTGGCCGGCGGCGGCCTGATCGACCGCTCCAGCAAGCTGGAAGTGCGGGTGGACGGGGTGTCGGTCAGCGCCCATCCCGGTGACACGCTGGCATCCGCCGCGCTGGCGGCCGGTGGGTGGCTTCAGTCGACGAGCACCGTCCACGGCCGGCCGCGCGGGATCATGTCCGCGGGTGCCGAGGAGGCGAGCGCTCTGGTGCAGGTCGAGGCGCCGTGGTCGGAGCCGCTGGTGGCGGCGCCGGCGGTCGAGATCCCGCTGCAGGGGCTCGCCGCCTCGACGCTGCCCGGCCTGCGCGGCCGACTGACCGGCGACGACGAGGCCCGTCACGACCGCCGCCACGCCCACTGCGATGTGCTGGTTGTCGGTGCCGGACAGGCGGGCACCGCGGCCGCCCGGGAGGCGGCCGGCAGAGGTGCGCGGGTGATCGTGGCCGACCGCGACTTCCTGCCGGTGGACGTCGACGGCGACCAGGTCACGGTGCTGATCCGGACGACCGCGGTCGGCAGCTATGACGACAACTTCGTGGCTG
>DATLLN010000188.1:0-9692 GCA_035537835.1 Gaiellales bacterium | reverse complement strand
GGACGAACCGCCCGAGGTAGAGCGCGACGCTGCCCAGGTTGGCCGAGAAGGGCAGTGCCCCGTATCCGGCGAACGCGCTGCCGTTGTTGTTCGCCTGCGACGTATAGGCGTACAGCGCCTCGCTGAAGCCATGGGCGCCGGGGTTGTAGATGGACGCCAGGCCGCCCTGTGTCGCCACCGCGATTCCCGCGAGCACCAGCGCCATCGATGGGACGAACAGCGCACCGAGGGCGGCGTACTTGATCTCCCGCGCCTCGATCTTCTTGCCCAGGTACTCGGGTGTGCGTCCGACCATCAGGCCGGCGACGAATACCGCGATCAGCACGTAGAAGAACATGCCGTAGAGCCCCGAGCCGACGCCGCCGAACACCACCTCGCCGAAGAACATGTTGACGAGCGGCACGGCCCCGCCGAACGGTGTGAATGCGTCATGCCCGCCGTTCACCGACCCGTTCGAGGCGTCGGTGGTGACCGTCGCCCAGAGTGCGGTGTTGGCGATGCCGAACCGCACCTCCTTGTCGGACATGTTGCCGCCGCTCTGCTGCGAGCTCGACGCGAGATTGACGCCCGAGTCACGCAGCACCTGCGAGCCGTGCTGCTCGGTCGGATAGGCGATCGCGACGCCGCCGAGCATCAGCACGACCATCGCGGCCAGGATCGCGCTCGCCTGGCGCATGCTCCCGACCATCCGGCCGAACATGAACACCATCGCGGCCGGGATCAGCAGGATCGCCAGCATCTCGAGGAAGTTCGTCAGACCGTTCGGATTCTCGAACGGCACGGCCGAGTTGGCGTTGTAGAACCCGCCGCCGTTCGTCCCCAGCTGCTTGATCGCGATCTGCGAGGCGACGGGGCCGCGGGCGATCGTCTGCGTCGCGCCCTCGAGCGTGTGCGCGGTGGCGTGGCCGTCGAAGGTCTGCGGCACGCCCTGGCTGATCAGGACGATCGTCAGCACCACGGCCAGCGGCAGCAGCACGTAGACGAGCGAGCGGTAGAGGTCGCGCCAGAACAGCCCGATCTCGCGCGACGAGCGGCGGGCGAACCCGCGCACGACGGCGACGAGCACCGCCATGCCGGCGGCCGCCGACACGAAGTTCTGTACCGCCAGGCCGGCCATCTGGGTCAGGTACGACATCGTGTACTCGCCGCCGTAGTACTGCCAGTTCGTGTTGGTGACGAAGCTGGCCGCGGTGTTCAGCGCGATCGGGGCCGAGACGCCGGGCAGGTCGTCCGGGTTCAGCGGCAGCCCGCCCTGGATCCGCAGCATCAGATACAGGAACACGACGAAGACGCCGGTGAAGATCAGCGCCGTGATGCCGTAGCCCTTCCAGTCCTGCTCGTCGTCCGGCTTCGAGCCGAGCATCCGCAGGAAGCCGCGCTCGACGGCACCGAGCCGTCCGAACGACGTGATCGGCGCGTCGTAGATGCGCGCCATGTAGATGCCCAGGGGATACGCGAGGACGATCAGGACGACCGTGTAGAACGCGATCTGCAGAATGCCGTTACCTGTCATCTAGAACCGCTCCCCTCGGAACAGGGCGTAGATCAGGTACGCGGCGATCAGGATCGAGACGATCAGCCCGAAAAGGTTTGCTGTGCTCATCACACGCGCCCCAGGACGCGGATGAGCACGTAGGTGAATGCGAAGCACCCGACCGTGATGAGAACTGCGTAGATGTCGTACATGACCGTCACCCTAGGGACGGTCATGTCAACCGGCGCTCAAACCTCAGGCGTCCGGTCTTAACGCGATCTCAAGGGCGTCCGCTCGCGCTCGAAGGCGAGCGCGACGACTCGCGTGTACTCCTCGATCAGCCGCTGCTCGTCCGGCGCAAGCGGTCTTCTGGCGGTGACCTCGACCTTGCCGCCGGCCGTCACGCGCACGTCGTCGAGCGACAGCTCGGCGCGCAGCCGCGCGAGCGAGGCGTCGACGGTTTGCCGCGGATGCTCGGCGGTCAGCAGCTCGACGGTTTCGCGCTGCAACAGCTCCGCCCCGCGAAACCGTTCTGCGGCGGCTCGGTCGCGGTCGCGCACCCGGCTCGCGAACAGTGAGACGATGAACGCAACCAGCAGGTAGATGAAGAAGGCCGCGACGCTTTCCGAGGCGTCGATGCGGAAGCTGTTGTACGGCTCGGTGAAGAAGAAGTTGAAGGTCAGCGCGCCGACCACGGCCATCGCCACCGCCGTCCGCAGGCCGCCGATCGTTGCCAGCAGTGGCGGCAGCAGCAGCACGAGAGCGATCGTCCCGGTGTTCAGGTCGTCGCGGAACGGATACAGCGCGACCACGAGCGCGGCCATCAGCGCGATCGGCAGGATGATCCCGGACAGTGCTCGGCTGAACGCGTCCGACGGCGGTATGGGCTCCGCAGTGAACCGGTCGCCGGTTCCCATGCCCGTAGCGTACTCCCCGCTCAGCCGGCCGGTGTCCCGGCCACCAGCCGGTACCCGGCGCCGGGTTCTGTCAGCAGGTGCACGGGGTGCTGCGGGTCGGGCTCGATCTTCTGACGCAGCCGCGAGATATAGACGTGCAGGTAGTGGGACTCCACCTGGTAGGACGGCCCCCACACCTCGCGCAGGATCGCCCGGTGGGTCAGCAGCTTGCCCTCGTTGCGGGCCAGCAGGGCAAGCAGGTTGTACTCGATCCGCGACAGGTGCACCGGTTCGCCGCCGGCCAGCACCAGCTGCCGCGCCAGGTCGACCGACAGCCGGCCGATGCGGATCGGCTCGTCCGGCACAGGGACTGCGCGGCGCATCGCCGCGCGCAGGCGGGCGAGCAGCTCGTCCATGCCGAACGGCTTGGTCACGTAGTCGTCCGCGCCGGCGTCCAGCGCCGCGACCTTCTGCGTCTCCTCGCCGACGGCCGAGAGGATCAGGATCGGCACGTCGCTCCACGTCCGCAGCTCGCGGCAGACGTCGATGCCGGAACGGTCGGGCAGCACCAGGTCCAGCACCACCGCGTCCGGCTGCCGCATCGCCGCCGTCGACAACGCCGACTCGGCGTTCGCGGCCTGGACGACGTCATACCCCGCACCGCACAGGTTGGTCGACAGCGCGCGCAGGATCTGCGGCTCGTCGTCGACGACCAGGATCAGGCGCCGCCCCTCGGTCACGCGGGCGGCTCCTCGGCCGTGGGCAGCGCCAGCGCGAACACCGCGCCCTGGCCGGGCCGGGACTCGGCCCACAGGCGGCCGCCGTTCGCCTCGGCGAAGCCGCGGGCGATCGCCAGCCCCAGCCCGGTGCCCGTCTGGTCCTGCGCCGGCGCCCCGCGGTAGAACGGCTCGAACACGTGCTCCAGCTCCTCCTCGGGCACGCCGCGTCCCTGGTCGATCACCCGCAGGATCGCCTCCTTGCGCGTCTTCGTTCCGCGCACCGTGACCTGCGCTTGTTCCGGCGAGAACTTGAGTGCGTTCTCCAGGAGGTTGACGAGGATCCGCTGCACCTGGACGGCGTCGACCGTCACCGGTGGCATGTCCTCGGGGATCGACACCTTGACGCGGTCGGCGCCGGTCACCTCGGCCAACGCGCGGTAGACGATGTCCTCGACCCGCCAGACCTCGAGCTGCGCGGCGGCCGCCCCGGCCTGCAGGCGGGAGAGCGCCAGCAGGTTGTCGATCACGTGCTCCAGCCGCCGCACCTCCACCGTGATCGTGTCGAGCAGCTCGCGGCGGTCGTGGTCGCTCAGCTGCAGCTGCGGGTTGCCCAGGCCGTCCGCGGCCGCCCGGATCGCGGTCAGCGGCGAGCGCAGGTCGTGGCTGACGGCGCGCAGCACGGCGGTCTTGATCGTGTCGGACTGCCGCAGCGCCTCGGCTTCGATCGCGCTGCGCGCCAGCCGCTCGCGGTCGATCGCCACCGCCAGCAGCGACGCCAATGCGGGCAACAGGCGGCGGCGCGCTGCCAGGTTCGGCTCGCCGCCCTCGACCAGCTCCAGCGTGCCGACGCGCCTGCCGCCCGCCCGAAGCTCGATCGGCGAAGCGTTCCGCGTCTGTCCGCCGTCACCGTCCCCCAGCACGATCGCCGCGGACGGCGCGTGCAGCACGGCGGCGACTCGGTCGCCCATCCAGCCCAGACGCCCGGCGACGTCGCCGCCCTGCAACAGCGAGGTGGCGATCTCGGCCAGCAGGGCGGTCTCCGCCTCCCGCTGCTCGGCCTCGGTGGCGCGGCGGCGGGCCCGCGCGGCGAGCTCGCTGACGACGACGGCCGTGACCACGTAGACGGCCAGGGCGAACCAGTTGCGCGAGTCTTCCAGCGTGAACGCGTGCACGGGGGAGAGGAAGAAGAAGTTGAACAGCAGCATGCCGCCGATTGACACCGCGATCGCGTACGCGAGCCCATATGCGAGCGCCACCGGCAGGACGGCGAACACGTAGAGCACGCCCAGGCTGATCACCGGCCCGATCGACTTGAGCAGGGCGATCGCCGTGGTGACGATCACCAGGGCCAGCACGCTCGTCGCCGCCGCCTCGACGTTGCCTCGTAGGCCGACGGGCGTCGTACCGCGGGTGAACCGGTCGATCAGGTAGTCGCGCACGTCAGGAGACTCTACGCTCCGTCCTCGATGGCGGACGATCCCGACGCACTCGCCGAGGAGCTGCTCGAGCGCTGCCTGGCGCTCACGATGGAGCTCCATCCGGCGATCGAGCATCTGGCCCAGCCGGGGCACTTCGAGCCGGACGGCGCTCCTGCGGCGGCGCTGTTCGAGCATGCGACCGGCGCCGCGGCGCCGACCCATCGCGCCGGCCGCCCGTCGCCCGAGGTGGCGGCGATCGCGGCGGAGGCTGCCGGCACTGCACGCGAGCAGCTCGGTTATGCCCGCCGCGACGGAAACCCGCTGCTGCCCGCCCTGGCGCTGGCCGCGTTCTATCTCGGCGAGGCGCGCCGCGTCGACCTGCTCGGCCTGCGCGAGGCGGCATCGGGGCGGGTCGTGGTCGGCGTCGTCGAACCCGAGCTGGCCGATCACGAGCCGATGATGGCCGAGGGCGGCAAGCTGCTCCGCGCCTGGTTCCCGGTGACCGGCGCGCCGCAGGCGTGCGTTCAGGTGCGGTTCGCCCGTCCGTGAAGCACGGTGTGCTGCTCGACCGGGCGGTCGGCGTGGGCGAGCGCGCGGACCGTGCGGCGGCCGAACGTCTCCAGATGGGTTGCCAGTGCGAGAAACACCTGGGCGGCGGTCAGCGCGTCGCCCAGCGCGTGGTGGGCCCGGTGCGCCGGCAGCCCGAGCTCGGCCGCGAGCGTCCCGAGGTGGGTGTACCCCGGGTCGGGCCGGCCGCGGTCGATGCACAGCAGCCGCCAGAGCATGGCCGTGTCGATCAGCGTGCGGGGCGGGCGCCGGCCCAGCTGCCGCAGTGGTCGCTGCAGGAACGTCCGCTCGACCCACGCCGCGTGCGCGACCACCTGGCGCTCGCCGATCGCCTCGGCGAGCGGCAACAGGGCGTCGGGCGCGGAGGCCGCTCCGGCCAGGTCCTGCGGCCGGATGCCGTGGATCTCGATCGACTCTCGAGGCAGCTCACGCTCGGGCCGCACCAGGCCGTACACCGCTCCCGCGGCAGCCAGCCGGCCGCCGATCACAGGCACCGCTCCGAAGGAGACGATCTCGTCCGACCCGGCGTCCAGGCCCGTCGTCTCGAGGTCGACGACGATCAGCTCGGCATCGCGCCACGACGGGCTGCGCCTCACAGCACGCCGAGGTCGATTTCGCTGGCCAGGCCGCGCTGGGCCGACGCCACCGCCCGGAACGCGTCCTTCAGATAGCGCCGTGTGAGCGCGTCCAGCTGCCGGGGGTCGATGTCGTCGTCCGGCGGTTTCCCCGCACGCAGCGCGTCGACCTGATGGCTCATCCGCAGGCCGGTGAACAGGTCGAAGGCGACCTCGAGCGTGGCCGCGACGTCCGCGCGCAGCGCCCCGGCGTCGCGGCCGGCGCGCAGCCGCTCGGGCGTCGACGCCGCCGCCACACCGGCGGTCATGCCCGCCCAGCGGGCGATGTCGACGACCGGCAGCAGCCCGCCTCGCTTGATGTCCAGGGTGCCGCTGCGCTCGCCGTCGTGGGACACGACGAAGTCTCGGAAGAAGCCGGTCGGCGGCTTGCGGGCGGCCGCCATCCGGGCGAGGCCGCGGATCAGCGCCCGGTGCCTGGGCGCCGTCTGAAGGACGCCGGCCAGCGTCGCCGACGCGGCGTCCGCGTCCCACACCGGCCGGCCGTCCACCAGCACCGAGACCAGGATCAGTGCCTTCTCCTGTGCGGGGTTCTCGAGCCACGAGCGCATCGCCTCGGCCCAGGCGGCCGCCGACCGAGCGAACAGCGGGCGTGAGGCCGTCGCGCCCTGCGAGCAGCCGGGGACGCCCGCCATGGCCAACCCCTCGACGATCCACGCGGCGCGGCGCAGCAGCTCGTCCTTGATCGCCGGGTCGTCGTCGCCGCCGGCCCACGCCAGCGCGCTGTCGGATTCGGACGAGGGCATTGCCTCGCGGCGGGCGAAGCTGCCCAGGGCGAACCAGGTGAACCGCTCGGGCGGCGGCCCGAGCTCGTCCTCGGCCAGCTCCAGCAGGCGGCGCGTGGTGGCGTCGTGGACGGCGCTGATCACCAGGCTGATCGCGGCGGGCGGCACGCGCGCATCGTGCAGGCCGATCACGGTCTCGCCGATGCGGCGGCTGACCGACGCGAGTGTCTCGCGGTCGGCGGCCTCCCGGATTTCGCGACGCAGCAGAAACGGCGTTCGCCGCTCGATCGCCACGAGGTCGGTGTCCGCCACGATCCCGATCACGTTGCGGCGCACGTCAAGCACCGGGAGATGGCGCAGTCCGCGCTCGAGCATCTCCAGCAGGACATCCGTGCCCGTCGTCTCCGCGGACACCGTGTGCGCCGGCACGGTCATGATCGCCGAGACCGGGGTGCCCGGGGGGACGGCCGCCGCCACCACCCGGCTGCGGAAGTCGGAGTCGGTGACGATGCCCAGGCGCTCGCCGAGGTCGACCAGCAGCGAGCTGGAACCGGCATCAACCATCAGCCGAGCGGCGTCCCGCAGCGACGCGTCGGGCGAAACGATCACGGCGGGACGCCGGACGAGCTCGCCGACGGGGCGCCGCGCAGGGTCGAGCATGGCGGCCTCGAGTTCCTCGGGCGGGCGTCGTCGCACCTCGACCCGGCCGGCCAGGGAGCGGACGACGAAGCCAAGTGCCTCCGGCGCGGTCAGGTATGGGCGGATCGCATCGTCGGCCATGCGGTAGAGCAGCGTGTCCTCCTGCGCGGTCACCGTGAAGCTGGTCGGGTCGCCCGTCAGCATCGACGTGTGCCCGAACATCTCGCCCTCGCCGAGCAGGTCGACCAGCGTGCCGTTGTCGGACAACGAGACGGCGCCGCGCCGGACAACCCACACGAATTGCGACGGCGAAGCTGCCTGTTCGAGCAACACGGATCCGGCCGGCGCGAACTCGATCTCGCATGCCGCGGCGAGCTGCTCGAGGTCGTCGCCGCTCAGCGCATCGAACGGCGGATGCTGCCGCAGAAACTCTGCGATCTCGTGCATGCGAGAGATCCTAAGGCCCCTCCGAGCGCGCGTGATAGCGTTTTCTCATGGCGCGGGGCGATTATCACGGGAGTTTTCAGCATCCTTTGCGGGCATTTTTCGTTGGCACGGGCCTGCTGGTGCTGCTCGTCGGCGGGTGGGTGATCGGTGTCGAGGCCGGTTCGCCGCCGCCGTCGGCCCATGTCGAGACCCATCTGGTGACAAAGTTCGGACAGCCGAAGCTGCGCGTGATCACAGTGTCGCAACCCGTTGTCAGCACTGTCGTCAGCGACCGGACGAAGACCGTGCGGATCCAGGGGGTCGGCCCGACCCGCGTGGTCGTCATCCACACGGGCGGCAAGGAGGTCGTCGCCTATCTGCCGATCGATCAGGTGCCTGCGCTGACAGCGGCCGCCGAGAGCGCCACGCCGCTGACGGTCTACGTGCCCGATCCGGTCACGGTCACCCAGACGGTGACGGAGACGGCGACCGAGACGGTGACGGTGACGGAGACGGCGACCGAGACGCAGACGGTGACGGAGACGACTCCGCCCACCAGCAGTGGGTCGGCGCCGGCGTCCGGCTCGTCGACGCCCTAGGCGGCGACCCCGGACGTGACGGCGGCAAACCGCGTCACGAACGATGGGCGGTCCGAGCGCAGGTGCGCGATCACGGCCGCGGAGCTCTTCTCGCAGGGCAACACGGTCTTCCAGGTCTCCAGGTGCGACCGCATGTGGAAGTCTCCGGAGGCAACACCGGGCAGTCCCTCGGTGGCGACCCATGAGAAGACCTCCGTGCGGTTGATCAGCTCGTAACGGTCGATCAGCGGGCGCAGGCGGTCCGGCTCGCGCGAGAAGCGGCGAGTCGTTCGCCCCGGGATGGAATCCTGCTCGCTCGAATGCGGGTGGGCGGCGATCGTCGCCGCGCCTGCGGCCCGGGCCTCGCGGAGCGCGGCCGGGAGCCCGTGGTCGAGCGTAACCAGCCGGTCGAGGCCGACGGCCAGCGCGTGCGCCGCCCGGTCGGGATCGGGGTCGGAGTCGGTGAGCTCGACTCCGGGGATGAGCAGCAAGCCATAGGTCTCCCGTGCCCGCTCGGCCTCCTCCGCGATCGTCTCCAGGTAAGCGTCGTACGTCGTGCCGTCGATCATCGGGCCGGTCGGGTCATCCGCGCGGACGACGTGGTCGGTGACGCAGAGCACGTCGAAGCCGGCCATCCCGTACAGGTCGACCACCTCCTGCACCGACAAGGTGCCGTCACTCCAGGTCGTGTGCGAGTGCAGCTCGCAGAGCAGGGGCTGAGGCGCGATCTCTCGTCGTGTCATGCCCGAATCGTGCACCGGACGCTCGTGCGCCGGGGTGGCGATGCGGTATGCCTGCGGGGACGATCCGGTGAAGTCAGGGGCGCCACTTGATCGAGCAGCCGACCGGCTCGGTCTCCGCGGGGTCGGGCTGTGATCCGCCGAGCACGGCGTCCAGGGCCGACCGCATCCAGGCGGCGTCCAGCGAGGGGTCGTCGTGATCGGCGTCGGGCGCGCCCTCGTAGCGGACGAGCAGCTCGCCGTCCAGCACGAACACGTGCGGCGTGGTGCGTGCGCCATAGGCTCGGGCGACGTCCTGCGTCTCGTCGTACAGGTACGGCATCCGCCAGCCCTCGGCCTCGACCCGTTCGCGCATCGCCTTCGGCGAGTCGGCCGGGAACCGGGCGGCGTCGTTCGAGCTGACGCACCACACCTCGACGCCGCGGCCGGCGTAGTCGTCCGCCACGGCGGCGATCCGGCCGTGCCAGGCCAGAGCGTACGGGCAGTGGTTGCAGGTGAACACGATCACCGTTGCGGGCGATCCGGCGCGCGCGCCGAGTTCGTGCTCGCGGCCGGTGGTGTCGGTCAGCTGGAATGTGGGTGCGGCGGTTCCGGTGGTCACGCGGTCAGCCTCCTGGAGAGCTCCTCGCGCAGCAGCGCGGGATCGGGTGTCGGTGAGATGCGGCCGTCCGCCAGCCGGTAGATGCGGCAGGTCAGGCCGACCGGCTCGTCGTCGCCCGGCGGGAACAGATCCTCGCCGTCGACGCGCACGGTGGGGGAGCCGACGAACGCCTCGCGGGCCGCGTCGTCGTCGGTCGCGACTTCGCGGACGACCACGACTCCGGGGTCGAGACCGTGCTCGGCGACCGCAGCGCGCAGGTCGTCGAGCGCCCTGGGAG
>DATLLN010000187.1:0-4089 GCA_035537835.1 Gaiellales bacterium | reverse complement strand
CCGGCGTCGACGCAGGCGGCCAGCACGTCGTAGACGGCCTGGGTGGAGATCGTGCCCAGCTCGGCCCGCACCCCGGTGCCGACCGCATCGGCCGTGGAGTGCGGGTGCTCGGCGAGCCAGGCGAGCACGGCCCGGCGCGGGGCGGTGACGCGCAGCCCGGCAGCCCGCAGGGCGGCGACCGTGGGGTCGGCCGCGGCGCTGGTGGTCGCAGCGCGGGAAGTCTCGGCGGGCGTCGTCATGGCGCCGCCGAGACTGCCCCGTCTTCTGGAATCGGTCAAGTTGTGGAGCCGATCCAGTCCGGCAGGGAGAGCGGCCTGCGGTCAGATCCGCATGCGCACCTTGGGCGCATCAGCGACGGAGACCTCCCGCGCCGGGTTGCCCTGCCACCGCGCCCGGGTCGGCACCTCGGTGCCCTTCATGAGGAACGAGTCGGGCGCGAGCACCGCACCGTCGCCGATCGTGACGCCGTAGTGGACGAACGTCGCGGCGCCGAGCGTGACGCCCGAGCCGATCGCGATGTGGTCGGACTTGAAGATGCCGTCCTCCATCGAGTGGGCCTGCAGGGTGGCGGCGGCATTGATCGTGCAGTCGTCACCGATGCGCACGAGCGTCTTCTCGCTCATCGAGCAGCCGTCGTCGAAGAGCCGCCGCCCGACCGGCACGCCGAGAAGCCGCCAGGCGATCGCCTTGAACGGCGTCCCGTTGAACACCGCCGGCTGGGTGCTGAGCTTCCAGAACCGCTCGTGGAACCAGAAGTACGGCTCGTAGATCGAGCAGAACTGCGGCTGCAACCGCCGGAACCCGGTCACGGAGCGCTCGACCACCACCGACCAGAAGAAGTTGAACACCGCGGCGACGACCGACCCCAGAGCCAGGGCCCAGATCCCGTAGGGCTGGTAGAGGTCGACGGTGGTGAACCCGAGCAGCAACGTGATGTACATCCGAACCCACGCCAGTACCAGGTAGATCGACATCGTGCCGATGTTGTGCCGGTTCTTGCCCGTCAACCGCCGGCGGAACTGCTTGCGTGACAGGTCCTTGCGGCCCTCGGTGTTCGACGACCGCGGGATCTCGAACGCGGGCGAGCCGAGCAGGCCGACGTCGTGCCGCAGCTCCCCGTCGATGGGGATCATGGTCTTGGTGCCGACCAGGACGTTCTCCCCGATCTTGCCGCCCATCGGGTAGGTGATCGCGTTGCCGAGGAAGCTGCGCGCCCCGATCGCGGTCTCGCCGATGGCGAACGAGGTGCTCGAGTACGAGGAGTTCGTCAGCGCAACCCCGTCGGAGACCATCGTGTCCTCGCCGATCACGCACAGGTACGGCGTGACATGGGTGAGCGAGGCGCCGAAGTTCGACCCGGTCTGGCCCGTCCGCGGAACGCGGTACCCGACCCAGCGCAGGTAGCCCACGATGTAGGAGCTGTCACCGAAGAAGTTGACGAAGAACGACGAGTTCGTGGTGCGCGCGATGAACCGCAGCACCCAGTACCGGATGCCGTAGAGCCGGTAGACCTTGCCCGGGACGAGGAACCGGCGCAGAAGCCGCGGCACGGTGGCGACGTAGACCAGCCCCACGAGGAAGCCGCCGAAGAGCACCACCGCGGCGAGCGCGAGCTGCTCGAGGTAGAAGCCGCCGCGCATCGCCGCAAGCGGGCCCGGCCCGACGATGTCGGAGACGTAGGAGATGCGCTGCAGCACCCAGAGCACCGCCGTGGCGACCACCGGCGCGAGCACCAGCAGGTTGAACAGCTGCAGGCAGCTGTAGAGGAACCGCCGGACGCTCCCGCAGCGGGCGGGGTCGACACCGCTGAAGTCGGTGGTGGTGGGCCGCGCCGGAGTGCCGTGCCACCGCTCGCCCGCCGGGATCGACTGCCCGCCGTGCAGCGACGAGGCGTGGCCGAGCTGGGCGCCGTCGCCGATCGAGGTCCCCGCGGTCAGCATGGCGCCCTCGGCGACGACCGCGTCGGCGCCGATCGAGATCGCGCCGGTGCGGATCACGTTGCCATCGGCGTGGTAGCCGCTGAACGACGCGCCGCTGCGGATCACGGTGTGCGACCCGATCGACAGCATGTCGGTGCAGACCGGCACGGCCGTCGAGAAGATCGTCACGCCCTTGCCGATCTTCGCGCCGAGCGCGCGCAGGTACCACAGGTAGAGCGGCGAGCCGGCGAACATGACCATCGGGTTGGTCCGGATCAGCGTCTTGACCACCCAGAGCCGCAGGTACCCGAGGCTCCAGAGCCGGATCTCCTGCGGCTTCCAGCGGCCGATCAGCAGCCACTTGGCCATCAACGGCAGCAGGATGAACGCCACCAGGGTCGCGGTGGCGAACACGCTGGTCCGCATCAGCATCTGCACGGGGTCGGTGGCCGGCCAGATCCAGCGCAGGCCGATGTCGAACGGCGCCGCGCCGAGGGCGATGAGGCCGATCAGCACGAGCAGCTGCTCCGCACCGCAGAAGACGTACGACAGCGTGCCGACGCTCGGCACCGCGGCCGGCTCGGGCACGGGCACCGCCGCGGACGCCTCGCCCTGTACCAGCGCTGCAGCGAGCGAGCGGACGGTCGGGTTCTGGTAGACGTCCTGCATCGCGACGGGCGGCAGGCCGCCTGCCTTGCGGACCTTGGCGGTGAAGTGCGCAAGCATCAGCGAGTTCGCGCCGAGGTCGTCGAAGAAGTGGCTCTCCACCGAGACCTTGTCCAGCCCGACGATCTCGGCCAGCGCCTCGGCCAGCACCGTCTCGGCGGGGCTTGCCGGGGCGACGTAAGCCTCGGGCGAGGCCCCGCCGCTGCGCCGCCGCGGCGGGGGCAACGCCTTCCGGTCGGCCTTGCCGCTGGTCATCATGGGGATCTCGGCAAGCTCCTCGACGTACCCCGGCACCATGTGTCCGGGCAGTCGGCTGCGCAGCGTGGTACGGATCCCCTCGGAGTCGACCGCCGAGCCGGGGACGGGGCTGTAGTAGGCGACCAGCTCGGTCAGACCCGGTGCCGACTCGTAGGTGCTCACCACGGCCTGCCCGACGCCAGGCATCTGCAGCAGCACCGCCTCGATCTCCGAGAGCTCGATACGGAAGCCGCGGATCTTGACCTGGGTGTCGGCGCGGCCGATGAAGCTCAGGCCTTCGGGGTCGGCGCGGACGAGGTCGCCGCTGCGGTAGGCGCGGTCCCAGTCGAGCGCGGGCAGCGGGCGGAACTTCGCGGCGTCCTTCTCCGCGTCCAGGTAGCGGGCGGTGCCGACGCCGGCGATCACCAGCTCGCCGACGTTGCCGAACTCCACGGGCACGCAGGTCTCAGGGTCGACGACGGCGAGGTGCCAGCCGTCGAGCGGCAGGCCGATGCGCACCGGCTCGTCGGCCCGCATCTGCGCGGCGCAGGCGACGACGGTGGTCTCGGTGGGGCCGTAGGTGTTCCAGACCTCGGTGCACGCCTCGGCGAGCCGGTGCGCGAGCTTCTCCGGGCAGGCCTCGCCGCCGAGGATCAAGAGCCGGATGCCGTGCAGCTGCTCGCTGGGCCACAGCGCGGCGAGCGTCGGCACGGTCGAGACCACCGAGATGCGGTTCTCGACCAGCCAGTCGCCGAGGTCGGCACCCGAGCGGACGAGCGAGCGCGGCGCGGGCACCAGGCAGGCGCCGTGCCGCCAGGCCAGCCACATCTCCTCGCAGGAGGCGTCGAAGGCGACGGACAGGCCGGCGAGCACCCGGTCGCGCGGCCCGAGCGGCTTGCCCTGCAGGAACAGTCGCGCCTCGGCGTCGACGAACGCGGCAGCGCTGCGGTGGCTGACCGCGACGCCCTTCGGCTTCCCGGTGGAGCCCGAGGTGAAGATGATCCACGCGTCGTCCTCCAGACCGGGCAGGCGCGGACCGATGCGCTTCGGGGGCGTCGACGCCGGCGTGACGGCGCGCTCGGCGCCGATCACGGCGCAGACCCCCGCCTCGCCGAACACCATGTCGGCGCGCTCGTCGGGGTCGTCGGCGTCAACGGGGACGTAGGCCGCGCCGATCGACAGCGTCGCGAGGATCGAGACGTACAGGTCGGCGGTGCCCGACGGGACGCGGATCCCGATCCGGTCGCGGTGTCCGATGCCGGAGGCA
>DATLLN010000186.1:0-12429 GCA_035537835.1 Gaiellales bacterium | reverse complement strand
CCGTGGGCACGGGCCACCTCGGTGGCCGCGTCGGTCGCGCGCTCGGCTGCCTCGAGCGCCGAGGCCGACTCGTGGGTCACGTCGGCGCCGGCGCGTGCGGCCGCCAGCAGCGTGTCGATGATCCGCGCCATCGTCCGCGCGCTCTGCTCGACGACATCCAGCGCGGCGCGGTACTCGTCCTCGGTGCGCGTCCGCCGAAGCGCGAGCTCGGCCTCGGCGGCGATCCGTGCCAGCGGCGTTCGCAGCTCGTGCGAGATCTCGGCGGTCAGCCGCCGCTCGCGCCGCAGCGCAGCGGCGTTGCGGTCGAGCAGCTGGTCGAGCGTGGCCGCCAGCTCGGTCAGCTCGTCGTACGGCTGGCCGAAGCCGAAGCGCTCGTCCAGGTCGCGGTCGCTCCACGCCCTGGCCGACGCCGTCATGTCGGCCACCGGCCGCAGCGCGTGCGCCAGGATCGCCCGCGTCACCAGGGCGACCACGACGAGGACGATCAGCGACAGCACCACGGATGCGACAAGCGCAGCGCGCTCGGCCTCCTCGTAGGGTTCCAGCGGGACGGCGGCAACCACCGAGCCAACCTGGTGCTCCTTGTTCGGCACGGGCACGACCGCCAGCCGGAAATTGCCGACGTCCGTGGTGCCTGAGCTGTCCGAGCGCATCTGCATCGCGGCCGAGTTGACCGCCGGGCTGACGGCCGTGGAGCGCGGCTGCTCCACGACGCCGGTCTGGCCAAAGACCCAGATGTCGCCCGTGGGGACACTACGACCGCTGTCGTCATCCCTGACGATCCCTTTCACGACCTTCAGCACCGTCCGCTCGGCCTCGGCCCGGGTGCGTGCCTGGTCGGTGGCGTTGGCGTCAAGCCGCCGCGCGAACAGCAGGTTGAACGCGGCCACCAGGATCACCAGCGCGGCGCCGACGGACACGACGGTGGTCAGCAGCAGACGGCTGCGGATCGAGCGTGGCCACAGCCGGTGGATCATCTCAGCGAGTAGCCGACGCCGTGTACCGTTGCCAGTTCAGGCGCGCCAGGCATCGCCCGGATCTTGCGCCTGAGGCGGGCGATGTAGGCGTCGAGCGTGTTGTCGTGGACGATCGCGCCGTGCGGCCAGCCGGCCTGTACCAGCTCGGCGCGGCGCACGACCTCACCGCCGCGTGCAGCCAGCAATGCGAGCAACCGGTACTCGGTCGGCGTCAGCGGCACCGACTCGCCGCCGCAGTGCGCCGCGTGGTCGAGCGGATCGACGCGCAGCCGGCCGTCGCCGGCGTCCGGCACGGCGTTGCGCCGGAGCAGGGCCCGCAGGCGGGCGACCAGCTCCGCGAACGCGAAGGGCTTGGTCAGGTAGTCGTCGCCGCCAGCGGCGAAGCCGGACAGCCGGTCGGGCAGCGCGTCGCGGGCCGTCAGGAACACCACCGGCGCCGTGATCCCCCGCGCCCGCAGGGCGTGGCACAGGTCGCGGCCGTCCGCGTCGGGCAGGCCGATGTCGATGATCAGCCCGTCCGGCGACTCCCGCTCGACGAACTCCAGGAACAGGGCGGCGGTCGGTGCCAGCCGGCATTCGAACCCCTCCTCGCGGAGGCCGCGCTGCACCGCGTCGCCGAGTTGCGGGTCGTCCTCTGCGATCAGGATGCGCTGCCCGGTCACCAGTGGAGTATCGCATCGGCCGCAGGCGCTCCGGCCCCTCCAGACCTGACAAAAACCTGAACGTGCGAGGTTGCCGGTTGCGGCCGTCGTGGACACGACTTAGGCTGCCCGAAGTTAGGTCGACCTAAGGGGTGTGGGGTGAGCGGAGCAGAGACGACGGCACTGGGAGCGATCGCGGGAGCGACGATCTTCCTCGGGCTGCCGCTCGGCCGCGTCCAGCAGCTGTCCCCACGCATCCGCAACTTCCTCGCCGCCCTCTCCGCCGGCATCCTGCTGTTCATCTTCTGGGACGTCACCGGCGCCGCCGCGGAGATGATCGAGAACGCCCTCCTGGGCGCCAAGGACGGCGGCTCCTGGGGCCGCTTCCTGGTGTTCGCGGTGATGGGCGCGGGCGGGCTGGCGCTGGGCGCGCTGAGCCTCGCCTGGCTGGAGCGGGCCATGCTCCGCCACCGGCCGCTGCCGCCGATGTCGGGCGGCAGCGTCGACGCGCCGCCGGCGGCCATGATGGGCGTCGACCCGGCCGCCGTGGCCGACCAGGCGCGGCGCGCTGCGCTGGCGCTCGGCATGCTGATCGCGATCGGCATCGGCGTGCATAACTTCTCGGAGGGCCTGGCCATCGGCGTCGCCTCCAAATCCGGCGAGATCGCACTGGCCGGCACCCTGATCATCGGCTTCGCCCTGCACAACGCCACCGAGGGCTTCGGCATCGTCGGGCCGCTCCAGGGCACGCGGCCGACGTGGCGGTGGCTGATCCTGGCCGGCGTGATCGGCGGCGGTCCCACGTTCCTGGGAACGATGGTCGGCTACCGGGTGTCGTCCGAGCCGCTCGAGCTCGCCTTCCTGGCGGTGGCCGCGGGCGCGATCCTGTTCGTGATCGGCGAGCTGTGGGCCGGCGCCGTCCGCCGTGCCGGCCGCAACCTGGTGCTGTCCGGGATCATCGGCGGCTTCCTGCTCGGCTTCGCCACTGATCTGATCCTGGTCTACGCCGGCGCCTGAACCATTGACGCCGGATGTGGACGGCGTTGCCCGTCCTTCCGGCCGTGGCTAGGGTGGGCGTGAAGGGGAGTACCCCACGATGGTGTCGTCGTCATTCCGGCTCGCTCTACGGGCCCGGCGGCACCGGCCCTCCGCGGCGGGGAAGACCTTCGGCAGATTCCAGCCGAAGGGAGCCACGTGGAGACGGAATGGATCGTGTGGGGGGCGGTGATCGCGGCCGCGGGGGCCATGCTGGCGTTCGATCTGCGATTCGGGCCGGGCGAGGGGTCTTCGCTGCGGTCGGCGGTCGCATGGAGCATCGGCTGGGTGGTCGTCGGCGTCGCCGTCGCGCTGCCCGTGTGGGCGCTGCGCGGCGGTGAGGCAGCCGGCGAGTACGTGACCGGCTACGCGATCGAGCGCAGCCTGTCCCTGGACAACGTGTTCGTGTTCGCGGTGATCTTCACCGCGCTGGCGGTGCCGGCCGCGCTGCGGCCGCCCGCCCTGACGTTCGGGATCGGCGCGGCGCTCGTCCTGCGCGCCGTGTTCATCGCCGCCGGCGCGGCCCTGCTGGCGGTGGCCGGCTGGATCGTCTACCCGCTCGGTGTGTTCCTGATCGTGACCGGGATCCACATCGCCAGGCGGTCGGACGCCGCCAGCGACGGCGGCAGGGTGCTGGCCGTCGTCCGCCGCGTGCTGCCGCTGACCGATCGCTACGACGGCCGGTCGCTGGTGCGGCGAGAGGATGGACGGCTGCGTGCCACCCCGCTCGCCGCGGCGTTGCTGGCGCTTGCCCTGGCAGACATCGCCTTCGCCGTCGACTCCATCCCGGCCGTATTCGCGGTCACCCGCGACCCGCTTGTCGTCCTGGTGGCCAACGCTACCGCGCTGGTCGGTCTGCGCCAGCTGTTCGTCGTCCTCGAGGCCATGCGGTCGCGCTTCGAGTACCTGCACCTCGGCCTGGGCGCGGTGCTGGTCGTGGTCGGTGCCAAGATGGCGCTGGCCGACGTCTACCACCTCCCGGCCTGGGCATCCCTGATCGTCATCGTCAGCATCCTCGCGGCCGCCATCACCGCCTCGCTGCGCGTGACCCCCGCGTCCCCCCTTCGCGAAAGGCAGCTCTCGTGAACCTGACACCCGAGTCCATCCGCGCCATCGACGCCATCGCAGACCCGGTCGGCGTCCTCTCCCTGTACGGCGACGGCCCCGCGGCGGCGCGCCGCAGCCCCGCCGATCGCGCCCTGGCGCTGCGCCGCCGTCTGCAGCGCGTCGAGGCGGGCCTGCGGGAGGCCGGCGCCGCCGGCGTCGCCGACCGCTACCGCCGCTGGCTGCCGCGCATCGAGTCCCAGCTGTTCCGGCTGGCGCACGCGTCGTCGCCCGGCGCTGCCGTGTTCCTGCCGCTCAGCTCGGGCCGCCCGCTGCGCGTCGACCTGCCGATGCCGGTCGGCGAGCACGCCCGCCTCGAGCCGACCGGCCACGTGATGCCGCTGGTCGCCGCGCACGACGAGGGCCGGCCGGCCGGCGTCGTCGTCGCTCGCCGCTCGTCGGTGCAGGTGCTCGAGTGGCGGCAGGGCCGGATCGATGAGGAGCTCGAGCTGCCCATCCCCAGCCGGGCCCGCGGCTCCGACCGCCATCGCTGGGGCGGCCGCGGCTACCGGATCGACGCGGTTGCCGAGGGGCTGCGCCGGGTGGTCGAGGAGCGTGGCTGGCGGCGCCTGCTGATCGCGGGCGACCCGCGGCTCCGCGCGGCGGTGGCGTGCGGCCGCCCGCTCCGCCACGACGTCGAGGTGCGCACGCTGGCCGGCGAGCTCGAGGGTATGTCCGCGGCCGACCTGGCCGTCCGCGTCGCCGCCGACATGGACGCCGCGCAGCGGCAGTACGAGTGGCGGCTGGTGGAGCGGGTGCTCGACGCCGCCCTCTACGACCAGTCCGCGGTGCTCGGCGCCGACGCCGTCGTCGCGGCCCTGGAGCTGGGCCTGGTCGAGCACCTGGTGATCGACCCCAGCCGGGTGGCCTCGGACGCACCGCCGCCGCGCACGGCGGCTGCCGAGCGGATGGCCGAGCTGGCGCTCGCCTCAGGTGCCGAGATCACGCCGCTCGAGGGCACCGGCGCACGGCTGGCCGACGTGGGAGGCGTGGCCGCGCTGCTCCGCTAGCGATAGGCGTCGGGGTTCGGCGGCAGGCCCGGGTCCTGCACCTCGACCAGATACCGCCATGCGTCCGGGCGGCTGCCGTCGACGTCGGTGAAGCCGTACTCCCGCGCCAGCCCGCCCGCCGAGACCGAGCCCTGGTTCCAGCGGTGGCGGTCGGGGTCGGCCGCCAGGGCGACCACCGCGCGACCGGTGAACGCCGGCGTCTCGGAGATCCCGAAGTGCCCGGGGTGCGGAAACGGCGGCTGGTAGGGCCGGTCGAGCGCGTCGCGCCAGTTGTCCTCAGTGACGCCGTAGTGCTCGAGCATCATCTCGGAGCGCATCCAGCCGGGCGTCAGCGCGACCGCGGTGCAGCCGTGCGGGGCGAGCTCGTGGCCCTGGCTCCACGCCAGCCGGATGACCGAGGTCTTGGCGAGGTCGTAGAACACCGACAGCCGGTAGTTGGCCGCGTTGTACTCCGCCGTGCCATCCGTCACCTCGATCACCAGCCCGCCCGGGCGGCGGATCAGCAGCGGCAGCGCGTGGTGGCTGGTGATCAGGTGCGTCTCGATCGCCAACCGCAACAGGCGGAGCCCATTGGCCAGGTCGTGCTCCCACACCGGCGTCTCCCAGTCGACCAGGTTCTCCCCGCCCCAGATGTCGTTCACCAGCACGTCGAGCCGGCCGTGCTCGCCGTCGATGCGGGCGACCAGGCCGGCCACCTGCTCGGGTTCCAGGTGATCGACGCGCAGCGCCTCGCCCCGGCCGCCGGCGGCACGCATCAGCTCCCCGGTCTCCTCGATCGTCTCCGGCCGGTCGTACTCCGACCGGGCCGACCGCGTGCTGCGTCCGGTCGCGTAGACGAACGCGCCGGCTCGCGCGAGCTCGACGGCGATCGCCCGCCCGGCGCCGCGCGTCGCCCCGGCGACGAGCGCCACCCTTCCGGTCAGCGCGTCTGCCATCCCACCCTCCGAGTCAGCCGTTCGCGGAGGGCCAGCGGCGCCGGCCGGGCGACGCTCAGCACGACAACGCCGGCCAGCACCAGCGCACCGCCCAGCAGCTGCACGGTGTCGAGCGACTCGCCGAGCACCACGGACGCGAGCAGCACGGTGGTCAGCGGCTCCGCGGTCGAGACGATCGACGCCGTGGTCGATCCGACGTGCCGCAGCCCCGCGAAGAACAGCCCGATGGCGGCGACCGTGGAGACCACGGCGATTGCCGCGAGCCAGCCCAGCCCGGGCGCGGTCACGGCGTCTGGATGCAGGTCGCCCACCACCAGCGCGGCCACCGTCAGCGACACCGCGGCGCCTGTGCAGACGAATGCGCTGAGCACGATCGGCCCGGCGCGGCGGGAGATCCCCTCGGAGCTGAGGATGTAGACCGTGTAGACGAGCGCGGCGGCAAGGCCGAGGGCGACGCCGAGCGGATCGAGCGTGCCAGGGCCGGCCTCGGCGAGCACCAGCACGAGGCCGATCGAGGCCAGCGCGAGGGCGATCCCGATCCGCCGGTCGGCGCGCTCGCGGCCGAGCATGATCGCGGCGACGGTGACCAGCGTCGGGTACGTGTACACCAGCAGCGACAGCAGCGAGGCGTCGACCCGGTCGAGCGCGACGAAGAAGCAGCCCGCCTGCGCGCTGTACCCGAGTGCGCCCAGCCCGAAGGCGAGGGCGACGTCGCGGCGGGGCAGCTGCCGCAGCCGGCCGGCCCCGCCGGTCGCCGCGACCAGGCACCAGAACAGCATGGCGGCCAGCGTGAAGCGGACGGCCAGCAGCGTACCGACGGTCGCGCCGTCGCCGTACGCCAGCTTGCCGAAGATGCCCATCGTGCCGAACGCGACGGCGGAGGCGAGGCAGAGGAGGATGCCGGTGCGGCGCATGTGCCGATTCTGCCCGACGAGACACTTCAGGTGCGATGCCGATTACTTATCGGTATTCAGTAGAATCACTGAACAATGCTCGAACTCCGCCGTCTCCGTTTGCTGAAGGAGCTGCACGAGCGCGGGACGATCGCCGCGGTCGCCGAGGCGCTGCGCTTCACACCGTCCGCCGTCTCCCAGCAGCTGGCGGTGCTGGAGGCCGAGGCCGGGGTGCGGCTGCTGGAGCGGGCCGGCCGCGGCGTCCGGCTGACGGACCCGGCGCTGGTGCTGGTCGAGCACGCGACGATGCTGCTGGAGGGCGCCGAGCGCGCCGAGGCGGAGCTGGCGGCCGCCGCGGGCGGCGTCACCGGCAGGGCGCGGGTGGCAGCGTTCCAGTCCGTCGCGCTGCGGCTGGCGACTCCGGCGATGCAGGCGCTCGCGGATACCGCGCCCGGGCTGCGGTGCGAGTTGATCGAGGCCGAGCCCGAGCGGTCGCTGCCGGCGCTGGCGCTGGGCGACATCGACCTGGTGCTGGCCGACGAATGGGACGGGCGCCCGCATGCGCGTCCGGCGGGCGTCGAACGCGTCGACCTGCGCCGCGAGCCGATGCGCGCGATCCTGCCCGAGCACCATCCGGCAGCGGACGACCGCGCCGTGTCGCTCGCCGACCTGGCGGCCGAGCACTGGACGACCGGCCATCCCGGCACGCCGTGGGAGGAGGCGACGATCCGGGCCTGCCGTGAGCTGGGCGGGTTCGATCCGGACATCCGGCATCACACGAACGACGCGGTGATCAGCCTGGTGCTGGTCGCCCACGGGCTGGCGGTGACGCTGTTGCCCGATCTGGTGATGTGGGGCGGCTCGCCGGGGGTGGTCGTGCGCGAGATCGCAGAGGGCGACATCAGCCGGACGATCTACGCCGCGACCCGCACCGCCGACGCTGCGCGGCCGTCGACGCAGGCGCTGCTGGCCGCGGTGCACGAGGCGGGCGCGGCACTGTGGTGAACGTGCCCAAATGCACCTTTGGTCCGTCCCGGGCGCTGCCGATACATCACCCATGCGCACTCCACGCGCATTGGGTCTTGGACTGATTGTGGCCATTCCGCTGCTCGCCGGCTGCGGATCGAGCGGCGGTGCCGGCTCGGCTGCCTCCGTCCTCCACCCGGCGACGTTCCCGTCCGGCAAGCCCGCTGACATCGCGCCGAAGCAGGCCGTCCTGCGGCAGACCGACGTGGACACGACCTGGGTGGTGATCCCGCAGAAGTCCGGCCCGTCCAGCTTCGCCGAGGTCAGCAAGGGCGACTCGCCGGCGCTCAGGGCGTTCGAGCGGAAGTCCTTCAGAGGGGCCTACTCGACGTTGTTCGCGAACGCGCAGCAGGAGGTCTTCCTATCGCTGGCCGCGTCGTTTGCGAAGCCAGCCGACGCCCAACGCGTGGCGAAGGGGTGGTCGGCGATGGTCCCGCAGAGCCTGCACCACAGCGTCCGGCTGCCGGCACCGGCGGGATCGCCGGATCAGTTCGCGTGGTGGAAGGGGACGTTCGACATCAAGGGAACCGAGACGCCCGCCGTCGTCGCCCAGTGGGTGAACGGCAAGCTGGTGATCGGCGTCTCGATGGTCGGCGCAAGCGCCTCACCGAAACGGGTCGGACAGTTCGTCCAGCTGCAGAACGCCAAGATCCTTGGCGCGGCCCGCTAGCTAGCTCCTCACGTCACGCGTCCGGATCGATCTCCCGGGCCTGGTCCTCGTGCCGCGCGGCGGCGACGCGTTCTGACTCGGCGCGCTCCGCCTGCTGCTCGGCCTCGAGCCGCTGGCGCTCGGCGCGGGCAGCCTGCTCCTTGGCGGCCAGCTCAGCCTGCTCGGCCTCGCGGCTGCGGATGGCGGCCTCGTCCCGGTGAGCAGCGGCCGCGTCGCGGCGCTCCTCGAGGTGCTCGTTCCGGCGTCGCGACATCACCAATACCACGGCGAGCACGACGACGATGACGACGATGATGATGATGGCTGTAGTCATGGTGGAGAAGGTTCCCCCGCGCCCCACTGAACGAAACGTCAGGACCTGAGGCACCGTTCAGCGCCCGGCCGCACGTACAATCGCGCCCCATGGCATCGCTGATCCTCGGCCCGCTGCTCCGCTACGTGGGCCGGACACAGGCAACGATCTGGATCGAGACGGACGCGCCGTGCTCCGTCACCGCCCCCGGGCGGCCGACCCCGACGTTCGAGGTCGAGGGACATCACTACGCGCTGGTGGTGCTCGACGACCTGCCCGAGGCCGAGGTGATCGAGTATGTGGTCGAGCTCGACGGCGATCAGGTCTGGCCGCCGCCCGGCGACGAGCACCCGCCGAGCGTGATCCGCACCCGGGAGGGCGAGCACCAGGCGCGACTCGTCTTCGGGTCGTGCCGCGTCGGCGCGCCGCAGCGCGAGCCGTACACGCTGCCGCCGAACGAGGACGACGAGGGCTTCGGTGTCGACGCCCTGTGGGCGTACTCCCGGCGTCTGCAGGCCGGCATCGAGCCGTGGCCCGACGGGCTGCTGCTGATCGGCGACCAGGTCTACGCGGACGACGTGAGCCCCGAGACGCTGGAGTTCATCCGCGGCCGGCGGGACGTGTCGCAGCCGCCCGGCGAGGAGGTCGCCGACTTCGAGGAGTACACCCGCCTGTACCGCGAGGCGTGGACCGACCCGGACATCCGCTGGCTGCTCTCGACGGTGCCGAGCGTGATGGTGTTCGACGATCACGACGTGATCGACGACTGGAACATCTCCTGGGAGTGGGTCGAGGACGCCCGCAACCAGCCATGGTGGGACGGCCGCATCACCGGCGCGTTCATGTCGTACTGGATCTACCAGCACCTGGGGAACCTGGCGCCGCCGGAGCTCGACGAGGAGGAGCTGTACGCCCGGGCCGCGGCCGGGGAGGACATCGGCGAGGCGCTGCGGACGAACGCGCGTCAGGCCGACCGAGACTCGGCGTCGGCGCGGTGGGCGTGCTACCGCGACTTCGGGCGCTCGCGGGTGCTGGTGGTCGACTCACGCGCGGCCCGCGTCCTCGCGGACGGCCGCCGCGACATGGTCGACGACGGCGAGTGGGAGTGGATCCGTGTGCACAGCCGCGGAGACTTCGACCACCTGATCATCGTCAGCTCGATGCCCGTGTTCCTGTCACCCGGCGTGCACTACCTGGAGGCGTGGAGCGAGGCGGTGTGTTCGGGCGCGTGGGGCGGCGCGGCGGCCCGGCTCGGCGAGAAGGTGCGGCGGGCGCTCGACCTCGAGCACTGGCCGGCGTTCCAGCGCTCGTTCGAGCGGATGATGCAGCTGCTGCGCGACGTCGCGTCGGGCGCCGAGGGCCACCGGCCGCCGGCGTCGGTCACGCTGGTCGGCGGCGACGTCCACAACGCGTACGTGATGGAGATCTCGCTGGGCCGGTTCGTCGACCAGCACAGCCGCGTCCACCAGCTCGTCTGTTCGCCCTTCCGCAACCCGCTCGGCCCAGCGGAGCGCCGCGTCGTCCAGGTCACCAGGACGCGTCCCGCCACGGCCGCGCTGCATGGCCTGGCACGCCTGGCCGGCGTGCAGAAGGCATCCGTGCGCTGGCGCTACCGGGCGGGCCCGACGTTCCACAACTCGATCGGCATCCTCGAGCTGGACGGCCGCCATGCGGAGGCTGCGATCTACCGGTCGCAGGCCGGCGAGGACGCCGGTTCGCTGCAGCCGCTGCACGACCGCGTGCTCGTGGACGGGCCGCGCGTCGCCGATCAGGAGCGCGCCGAGCCGGCCTCGCGCTGACGCGCGTCCGGTGGGTGCAGCGCGGCCTCTTCGACCGGCGCGCCGAAGCGCATGATGGGTCCGCCGAACGCAACGGCGCACACGGCGAACCACCCCCAGCCGAGAGCGAGCCCGGCGATGACGTCCGACAGCCAGTGGAGGTCGAGCAGGACGCGGCTGCAGGCGACGGCGACGGCGATCCCGACCGCCGTGCCCGCGAGGAGGTTCCGCACATGCGCCGGGCGCCGCCGCCAGGCGAGCAGCGCCAGCGCGGCGTAGAACGCCGCGGCCGTCGACGAGTGCCCGCTGGGGAAGGAGGGCCCGAGCGATGCCGCCGCCGGGTCGATCGCGGGCCGGGCCCGGTCGATGATCCCCTTGACGGTGTTGGTGACGAGCGAGTCGCCAACAGGGACAACAATCAGGAAGACCGGGATCCACCGGCTGGGCACGCGGATCATCTCGAAGATCCCGGCGACCAGCCCGATCACGATCACGCCCTCGGTCGATGCCAGCAGGCTGATCCCCGACAGGATGTCGTGGCCGAGCGCGGACGTGTGCTCGTGCGCCCAGCGCGCGGCCGCCGCGTCGAGATCGGAGAGCGCCTCGCTCCGGCGAACCAGCAGGGCGAGCAGGGACACGATCACACCCGCGGCGGTGAACACCGCCAGCGCCAGGGTCAGCGCCAGCCCGGTCGCCACCTCGGCGTCCAGGCGGCTCTCGACAAAGCTCCGGACGCGGGTGTGCTCGCGGATCTCCTCGGCCACCCCGGCGACCGCGCGGCGGCCGCCGGCGCGCCGCTCGCCCGCCGCCGTGGCGCGCCACGCGGCGGCGCCGGCGGCGGTCGCGATGATCAGCAGGAGGACTACCGGCAGCACGCTCTGAATCCCATCTCAGGTGTTTGCCCCACGGCATATGCGGGAAACATCGCCGAACCATGGCTACCGAAAACCCCACCGCCGTCGGGCACGGACCGGTGCCCGCGGCGTCGCATCGCCGCGATCGGCCCGCCGGCGACGGCCCCGTGTTCCTGCGGGCGCGGCGCCCGATGCGTGACGACTCCAGGCTGGCGGGTCACCCAGTCGTCGCCTTCATCGTCGTGGCGCTGGTGGGTTTCGCGCTGCTGGCTGCTGTGACGGTGCTCATCGGCTGGCTCCTCAAGACGTACGTTCTGCCCGAGCACGGCATCGGCCATGCGGACGAGCACGTCAATGTGTGGTTCGCGCAGCATCGTGACGGTACGCGCAACGACGTGTCATTCTGGCTGTCCGGCATCGGCGACGTGTTGGCGATCCCGGCGCTGGTCGCGATCACCGCCGTCGTCGCGATGGTCATGCGCCGGTGGCGCGTGGCGGCGTTCATCGTCGCCGCGATCGCCGTCGAGGCGGCGACGTACCGCGTCGCGACCTGGGTGATCCACCGCCAGCGGCCGAACGTGCCGCGGCTCGACGATCTGCCGGCCGCCGCCAGCTACTACTCCGGGCATACGGCCGCCTCGATCGCCGTCTACTGCGGCATCGCACTGCTCATCACCTCGCGCATCCGCAGCGGGTGGATCCGCGTCGTCGTCTGGACGATCGCGATCGCGATCCCGGCGCTGGTCGCGCTGTCGCGGATGTACCGCGGCATGCACCACCCGACCGATGTGGCCGCCGCGGTCATGGTCGGCATCGGGTCGCTGCTCGTGGCGGTCGCTGCGGCGCGGGCGGCCGACGCCGCCGTCCGCTGGCGGAAGGCGGATGCATGACCAGGGTCGCGGTTGTCGCCCACGCGGGCAAGAGCATCGAGGGCGGCCTGCCGCAGCTGCGGCGCACGCTGGCCGAGCACGGCGTCGACGATCCGCTGTGGGCTGAGGTCGACAAGAGCCGGCGGGCCCCCAAGCAGATCAAACGGCTGCTCCAAGAGGGCGCCGACCTGTTCTTTGTCTGGGGAGGCGACGGCATGGCGCAGCGGTCGGTCGACGTGCTGGCCGGCACCGACGCCGCTATGGCGATCGTCCGACCAGTCGCCGTTCTTCCGTTCGACCAAGGGCCGGACGATGTCGGTGAAGCTCGACCGCAAGGTGCGCTAC